>JAZSDT010000160.1:0-5343 GCA_045531285.1 Eubacteriales bacterium | reverse complement strand
ATTTCAGCCGTATATTCAAGAACGCTTTCGGCGTCTCTCCAAGTGCTTATAAGAAAAACAAAAGCTTACATATCTGAACGATAAAAAATATTAGACACATCATTCGTGATTTCTCAAAAATGATGTGTCTAACTCTAAAACTTATTAAAAGATGTTTAAAAGATGATCTATTCTCGTATAAAACTTATTTGAAAGATGTTAAAACATCTCAAAAAGTCCTATAAACAAGGGGTAAATCTCTTACTTGTTCATTGCCGAATCCATTGCAACGGCACATGCAACGGTCATACGAGCCTCGGGGTTGTTACCTGCGCCGATAAGTCCCGGCTAATCAAACAATTCTGAATGAGTTCCGTTTCGATATAACATTAAAACAAGAACATCGTCAATTTTTTCATATATCAGTAACCAATCGGGTTCAATATGACATTCTCTGCAGTCTTTATAGTCACCCATAAGTGCATGGTCTCTATATTTGGGGTCAAGTGCTTCTCCGTTTGCAAGACTTTCTACAATTGAGTAAAGTTTGTCAAGGTCCTTGTTTTGTTTCTTTGCTGTTTTCAAGTCTTTTTTGAACTGTGTTGTGAATTTGATCTCGTACTTCATTCTTCAAGAGCCTTTCTCAAAGAATCCATATCTGTATATCCTTTGATACCCTTATCCTTGGCGATGTTTCTCCCCTCTTCAATAGCAGAAATTGTTTCCGCATTGGGTGTAGCCTTTAGTTCAAAAGGAATACCGCCGTGTCTGATAGTCTGCCTCAAAAACATATTTACAGCTGTTGACATACTGACTCCAAGCTCTGAAAATATCTTTTCAGCCTTGTCCTTGACATCTTTGTCTGTACGAATGTTTATAGTTGTATTCATATCTTCACCTCCATTATCAGTATATGTATTATATCACAAAGTATTTACAAACGCAATACATTGTGTGCAAATTTCCAAAAATAGTTTTTGAATTTTTCTCTTTACAAAATATTAGAAATATGCTGTAATTACGAGGTCGGTTCAGTTTATGATGTGTCCGGTTTTTTATTTTTTGTTCGGATATTATAAATATTTTTTCAAAGTAAACCTTGCAAGGCGTATATGCTTTCTTGAAATTGTGTAGGACATGGCAAGTTCATTATCCTTATAATATTGCACAAAGGGATAAAAACAGCTTGTGTGCATTTTTGCTTGTAAGAGGGTTTCGCTGTTTGTTATGTCATCGGTATCAATTTTCACAATTCCTATATGCTCACGGTTGATTGGGGCATGGAAGAGATACAGTCCACCGTTATAGAAGATAAAGTCTCCTCTTGACTGGCAATCTTCAATTTCAACGGGTCTGTCCCAAGTATTTGTCAAAATATTATAAACAGTTAAAAAGCCACAGTCATTGTCGTCCTGCTGTCTTACGAAGTAAAATACCTTATCTCCAAGAACGTAGGTGGCATTTTCCCATTTGGAATCGTTTATAAAATCGGGCTGTGACACATATTCCCAGGTAATTAAGTCCCGACTTTTAATAATAGCGGTAAAATCTCCGCTGTACGTTCCCGTGTAATAATACTTTTCACCCTTTTCCATTCTGCTTGAAAGCTTTTGCATAATGCCGATATCGGAGAACATTCTCTTGCAGGGAATATCGTTTTCGGCAAGTGCGGTCTGTATTCCGCTTACAGAAAAGTCGTTGGTGACGTTACCTACCTTGAATCTATTTACACCGATATTACCGAGAGTTTTGGTTGAAAGAGTAAACGGACAATAAAAACGGTAGTAATTTCCTTCGGCGGTACGTGCTGTCCACATAACATATATGGTATCGCTGTCCTTTTGCATGAGTATCGTGTCATATACCATATCAATTGTTTTACCGCCAACCATATCTCCCGTTGTTTGTAAATCAATAAAGGTTTTGTTTTCAATGTCATCCACGGGTGCATATACCAAGCGTGCAGTCTGGTTTTTAGGGTCCTCTGACGGCTCTTTGGTATTGGCATAGTAGGTCATATACACCACATCATCTATGACAATGAAAGTAGAAACATGTGCCATCTTATCCCCGGGCTTTTCAAAATCCGATACAAAAAGGTCTTCAATTTCTTTGGAAAACGCCTCTCCTTTTTGGATGGCTGTTGGATTTGCATTTTCCGTTATGGTTTTTGCAACGTCGGAAATATGCGCGCCCTTTGATATAACCAATTCTTTTTTTGTTACTATGTCATCGGTAAACACCTTGTTCTCCATATTATTTCTCCTTAAAAAATATAATATAATTGAGATTATTGAAATGCTCTCATTGATGATGCCTATATACGAACCGACAAAGCTGTCGTAAATCAAAAATGCCGTACATATGGGAATGGTAATAATTTTGGTAAGCCGCGGATTATCTATCCAAAGCGAAATTGTCACAAAAGTAGATGCGGTTATAGGTAAAAGGTTATACCAGGAATGGAACGTTCTGAATCCAAGTAACCAATTTATCAATATAAAGATAATCGGCCATAAGATAAGGGATGCCCATTTTTTCTTTTTGCGATATATAAATATGATTTCTCTGAAAATACCCACAGCATTGGGTATCATTCCCGCAATCCCGCCCAGACACAGATAATGGATTACCCAGCAAACGTCGGCGGAAAGCTTGAATATCAGCATATTTTTTCTCTTTTTCTGCTGATAGATGAGAAATAAGAAAACCATCGCGAGTATGCCGAAAATTTGTGGAATAAATTTCATTTTTTCTCCTTATTGAAACAAACTAATCATTCTTAAGCTTTTTACCCACAGGGCAAACCTGTAGGCATCTTTCCACAATAATATCGGTAAAATTGGGACACTGATAGCAAAGTGTCTGAATCTTATCCTTTGCGTTCAATACCTCTTCTATCTTTTCGTCGGTTATCCTTTCGGGGACATCAAGCTTTGGAATCTGCCATCCCAGCATACCCGAGCCCGCACCCTCGGAAAGTGCGAGTGATCTTGCCCACATACAACGGGTTTCGTCACGCTTCATAGTCCTATACGTCTGACCTTCACGGATTACAATGTCGGTACAAGCTTCGATTGAAAGAGCCTTCATAGGACACGCCTCTGCACAAGCGGTACAGCTACTGTCACAAAGGCTTTCGGTAAAGGGCTTAGTTGCAGTTAAAGGAGCATCGGTAATAACAAAAACAAATCTGAGACGAGGTCCGCAATCAGGATGAATGAGCATTCCGCTCTTTCCGATACTACCAAGTCCTGCCGCTGCGGCATAGGGAGCATTTGCAGCAAGGTCGGGCATGTGACGGCCAAGCTTACCTATCGTCATATAAGAATCAGGCTCAAGATCCGGCAAGGTGATTGCAAAATATCCTTGTTTATTAAGCACACTGCAAAGGTCTTCACCTGTCCAGATACACTCCTTCAGGGTTTCATAGTGCATAAACGCATATGGGGCTCCGTCCTCTGCCTCCTGATTACAAGCAAGCTCTACCATTCTTTCCGGAATCTCGTTTGCAATAGCAACAATGGATTTGCAATTTGGGTATAGCTTTCTGATTTTTTCAAAGCCGCGGTATTTTATTGAGTCAATATCCCCTACACTTATCATCTCAGCGTTTTTAAATATAGGTGAGTTGAGATCCAACTCCGGGAAGCAATTTTCATCCCATTCTCGGAGTGTGCGTATCTCTCTGTCAAACGGTACGTTGCAAATGACCGAAACGGTATACAACTCTTCGCCATCCTTGTACCAGCCTGCATTTTTGGCGTTCTGTCCCGAAATACCCGCAACTCCAACGTCAGGCATCTTGTAAAAACTTTTCACTCCCGTATGTGTCCAATCCTGAATCGCCTCATATCCCAAATCATCAAGATAGCGAGATACGTCAATAAGACATTGAGATATACGGTCGGTGGTAGGTAGTCCGATATGCATTTCATTCCGAGCTTCAAGGTCTACGTCTTTTCTGTATTTGCAGACAGATCTGCCGAAGGTCAGTACCGTGGTGAAGGTGTCGAAGAATTGCTCGGTACGAAACCCCTTTTCAAAGAGAGGTTTTGCACTTTCAAAATCGGAAAGAGGTGCAATAGCCATACGATCAACACCGCTGTTTATCGCCATTTCGATTATTTTTTCGAGCATTTCTGTCTTGCTTACGCTTGACAGCTCCTTCTTTCTGCGGACTCCCGGTGTGTATTTTTTATCCCATAAGCGTTTCTGCTTATTCATACAATATTTGAAGGATTTACACATATATCCTTGAATATCCATACGCGGTACAGTTTCCATTGCATCGTATATAGTTTGCTCGTCCATATGTACATAGTCGGAAAGCTTCGTTGTGTCGAGGTGCGCCTGCTCACCGAAGAAGCAACGCCAACGGTTAATATTGAGGTAACTGAATTTTTTGCCTTCTATTTCAAATTCAATGAAGTTTGGAGTGTTGAGTTTTTCCTTTTCGTAGTTTAAGCCAATACAGTTTCTCGCACACATCTTGCACTTATCGCAAAGCGGCTCTCCATTATAAAGCGGGTCGGGTTCAAGGTCTGCTGACGTAATAATACAAATAATTCTTTCACGTGGACCGTATTCGGGAGATAGCACCATACCGTGATATCCGTATTCACCAAGACCACAGGCAACAAAAGCTGCCATATGGCTGAAGGAAGCTGCATGCTCATAGGGAATGTCCTTGTACTGTCTGTGTCGCCAATAGGTACTGCAAGGCTGTGCAACTGTTGTGAAGCCTTCTTTTTCGAGCATTTTCGCAACACGATAACACATTGTATCAAGCTTTGGAATCATCCCAATCTGAAAGGCTTCGGGGTAGTTGGGGTTAGGCTCACCACACCATTCAACCGAAGCATCGGGGTGGTGTATACCAAAGCAAATTACCGATTTTGCTTCGGGAAGATGTGCTTTCGGATGAATCATCCGTGCCTGTCCGTCAAAACGTGAAACCGGTGCAATGCCCACCATATCGGCTCCGAGGTCGTATGCCAGCTTTTTTACTGCGGCGGTTAATTCCTTCTTATCCATAAAACTTCTCCATTTCGATATATTAATTTAATTATATATATTTTTTATCTTTATACCATAGAAATATCTAATATTTATATGGACATTTTCTCTTTTATATGTTATCATTTTTGTAAAGGAGATGAAGTGTATGAATTTTTTTGAAGAAAAAGTTTTTACCACCTTTGGAGAGGACTTAAAGCTTTATTATTGCGGAAAGCGATTCAGAAGTATTTCCCATATATATGGTCCTTATGACCAAGACAGATATCTTATATATTACATCAAAGAAGGAAGAGCTACCCTGACTACCGAGGACGGAAAAGCATTGACTCTCAGTAAAGGCTT
>JAZSDT010000099.1:0-48830 GCA_045531285.1 Eubacteriales bacterium | reverse complement strand
CAGCGAATTTGTAAACGGCTTCGCAAATGAAATTTGCGAAAGGAAGCTAAGTACGTTTTCTATGTTCTGTACGTTCATTGCACTTGAAGGCATGGTTCGTACAGGAAGAAGGCACTTGATTGGTAAGTTGATGATGGATGAAGGTGCGTGGCTGAGAACTATCAAAGAGGATGGAAAGACTACGTTTGAAGGCTGGGGAAGAGATACCAAGAAAAATGCATCGCTTTTCCATCTTGCACTGACCTATGGAGCACTTTTTCTTGCAGATATTGATCTTGGAAAAATATTTGAGTAAAAACTGCATTTTTTATAACTAATACTTCTTTTTTTGAAAGATTTTTTTAAATGTAAGCATTAAAATATTGCTTGTAAGGAGATTATATGAAAACTGTAAAAAGAGTATTATTAATGCTTTCGGGACTTTTTTTGATGGCTGTTGCAATGGCTTTTCTTTCTGCTTCTGATATGGGTATATCTCCTGTTCAGTCTCTTGCTTACGTAATTTCAAAACGCTTTCCGAACTTTATAACGTTTGGCGTTGCATCGGGTGTTTGGAATTTTATTCTTGTAGGAGCACAGATACTGCTTTTGCGCCGTAGCTTTAAACTGTGGGAGCTTTTACAGATACCTATGTCTATCTATTTTGCAGTTGCGGTTGACTTTGCGAGAAAAATAGTTACTATATCCCCGGAAACTATTCCCACGCGTGTTGTTACGATGGCAACAGGAGTTGTAATTCTTGCATTAGGTATTTTTCTTACCGTAGAAGGAAAGCTTGTGATGAATTCCGGTGAAGCTACCGTAAAAGCAATTTCATCGATTACAAAAAAGAATTTTGGCAACGTAAAAGTGATTTTCGACCTGTCGATTGTTGCCTCGGCAATATTGGCGTCATTTATCTTTTTTGGAAAATTCAGATTTGATATGATAGGTGTTGGGACGATATGCTCAGCATTGTTTACGGGCTTCATCGTTAAGGGACTATCAAGACTTAAAAGGTGCAACACGAAATGAATTTCACAAGGACTCAAATCGAGACGGATGTACAATGCAAAATAGAGCTTTTGGGCAGACTGGATATAAAAAGAGGGTACGAGGGCTCTCCGACTCACAGACATCCTTTTTTTGAAGTGTTTTATATATCAAAGGGCACCTTTGACGTACAATTTGAAAACGAATGTCAAACAGTGTCGCGAGGCGATGTATTCGTAATAGCGCCAAACGTACAACACAAATTTTCCTGTGCAGAAACGGGAGAAATGCTCTATATCGGAATTTCTTTTTTTGACGCAACAAACGCGCGTTACCCGGTTTATTACCGCCCCAACAACGCCGACGTGTCCGAAACTTTAGAGCGCATTTCCTATGCTACAGCAAAAAAAGGCGCTTGTGCATTGAGAAAGTCTGTTTATGAACTTTTACCAAAGCTGACCTCTCTTATTTTAGCTATCCCACGTGACGAAGAGGTAGGTATGCCGGATGCGCTTTCTGAGAAAATCAAGAGCTTTCTCAGGCTTCATTTGTGCGATAACGTTACCGTAAAGGATATTGCCGGTGCATTTTATATGAATCCGCATTATTTAGGAGAGTATTTTAAAAAACACAATGGCATATCCATTAAAGATTATCTTCTTGACCAAAGGATGCATAAGGCTTTTGCTTTGCTTAAGGAAGGAAAGATGACAGTATCTCGGATAGCTGAAACTGTCGGATTTGATACTGTGCAGTATTTTTCTACAAAGTTTAAGGAATATTACGGTATATCTCCTGCCAAATACATAGAAAAGCTGAAAGGTAAACAAAAACTATGAAACGCTATCTTTTTGCAAAGCAGTTTGACAAGCTGTCGGTGGATGAACTGATGAGTGTTACTTCGGAAATCGGTTTTGACGGGCCGACACTCCTTTTGCGTGACGGCTTTTGGACAACTCCCGATAACCTTGAAACTGTAAAGCCTTTTGTACAAAAAGCAAATGACTATGGGCTTGAGGTTAAATACTGTGACTCGCCGTTGACAAAATTTGATGAAAGTGAAGACAGGATTTTCGGTGTGCTTGCAGAAAACGGAATAGAAAACGTGCGACTTGGATATCTTGGAAGACCTTCAGGCGAGGAAGTTCGCGGAATGTCAGAAAAGCTAAAGGTATTTGTCAATAAAGCATCACAAATGGCGGAAAAACACAGGATGAGGGCTATTGTTCAACTACACGGCTGGTTCTATCCTCAGAGCGCAACTGTTGCCTACCATGCTATAAAGGACCTTGACCCAAGATATATTGGTATCAAAATGGATCCGGGTAATCATATTTGTCAGGAAGGATTTGAGTTTTGGGATTATCAGGCAGACGTGCTGGGAGAGTATATTAGTGCGTTGGGTACTAAAGGTGCTGCAATGTTTCGTGACGGTGATCCGACAGTTGACAACGGATGGGTAAGACGTTTTGTTCCTGCGCAGGAGGGAGCAATAGACTATAAAGAAATATACTCGTTGCTTCTGAAAAAAGGATTTAACGGTCCCAGCATTCTAATGCCTTTTTACAGTGCCGACGATTACTCAATGATGCTGAAACTGTTAAAGGAAGAACTTAAATATATTGACGGTTGCTACGAAAATGCAAAGAAAGAGGTGTTATAGTGTTTACGATTTGTACGGTAGGCTGTGGATGGATGTCATCAACAGGCCACGGTCCGTCGCTGAAAAAATACAGTGAGGACAGAAAGGACATTATCCTTTCGGGATGCTGCGACCTTGATGAAGCGAAAGCAATTGAATACAAGGAGAAATTCGGTTTCCAAAAGCATTATACTGATTTCAAAAAAATGATTGCCGAGTGTAAGCCTGACGTTGTATCTGTTATAATGCCCGTACATATTACGGCAAGCATTGCAACGGAAGTAATGAAGCTTGGATGTAACGTAATAATGGAGAAGCCTCCGGGAAAAAATATTGAAGAAACAAACGCACTTGTTGCAACAGCCAAAGAAATGGGTGTAAGTGCTAGAGTTTCATTTAACAGAAGATATTTTCCCATTGTGACCGAGGCGATGAAAAGAATTAAGGCAACAGGAGAGAAGGTAGACTCAGTAACCTGTCAAATGTACCGTTTCAACCGTCCTGATGCTGATTTTTCTACAACAATAGTTCACGCAATCGATGCGGTAAAATACATAGCCGGTTCTGATTTTGTATCAGCCAAAATGGACTATACTCCCATGCCTGAGTTAGGCGAAGGGGTAAAGGACATTTTTATGACCTGCAGATTTGAAAACGGTGCCGTAGCACAGTTAATTGCCGCTCCTAACAGCGGTTCTGTTACCGAGCGCTTTACCGTCAACACACGCAATTACACATATTTTATAAATCTTCCTGTTTGGGGAAATCTCGATACACCCGGAGAACTTATAATACAGCATCAGGGAAAAGAGAATGAGGTTATAAACGGAAGAACGCTTACAGATACCGACGAAATGTTTGAAATGTCGGGCTTCTACGGCTCTAATGCCACCTTCTTCGACCTCATCAGAGAGGGCAAGAAAATAATAGATCTTGATACGGCTATTGATTGCGTTAAGCTTCAGGATGCTGTGAGAGACAATGCTACCGAGTGGCATAGATAGTTGCATTAAATGGTATTATAAACGGCACATTTTTGTGCCGTTTTACTTTTTTGGTATTGTATATTTTGAAGATATGTGCTAGAATACAGTGGTACGGAGAACTTGGAGAATCGGATAAAGTTCGCGTGAAAATATTTGTAATGAGGTGTTGTTATGTTTGAAACAAAAATAATGGATATTATCCGCTCCTTTGATGAATGTGATTGCGGCAAGAAGCACTATACAGCCGTACAGGATGTTGTTATTGAATCCGGAGCAGTAAACAGAGTGGGCGAAATACTGAAAAAGAATGGCTTTTCCGAAAACATTCTCCTTGTAGCCGATAAAAATACGCTCAAGGCTTCCGAGGGAATCGTCGAAAGTCTTGACGGCTTTAATATTACGTATAAAATATATGATAACATAAGAGTTGCCGATATGACACACGTTGTCGAATTGGAAGAGATGATAAAGGATAAGGATATATCTGTCCTTTCGGTTGGCTCGGGCTCTGTGAACGACCCTTGCCGTCTTGCCGCCGCAAATCAAAATAAGAAGCTTTGTATCTTCGGTACAGCGCCTTCTATGGATGGCTTTGCATCATACAGCTCACCGATTTTAAACAACGGATTCAAAGAAAGCTTTCCTGCAAAAAGCCCCGAGGTAATCATCGGTGACACAAAAATTCTCGCAAACGCTCCGTCTTATCTTAAGTCGTCCGGCTTTGGTGATATGATAGCAAAGTATATCGGCCTTGTTGACTGGCAGGTTTCCGCATTGCTTACAGGTGAGTACTATTGCCCCAAGGTAGCTAAGCTCACACGCGATGCCGTTGACATTCTTATGGGTATGGCGGACAAGGTAACTGTCAATGACGAATACACAGCAGGTAAAATATTTGAAGCACTTCTTATGACGGGTATCGGTATGAGCTTCACTCAGAATTCACGTCCCGCCAGCGGCAGTGAGCATATAGTGTCACATCTTCTTGAATGCGTTGAGCTTCGCGACGGTATTATTCCGAATTATCACGGAGAGGATGTGGGCGTTGCCACTCTTGAAATGCTCAAGCTTTATAATAGCCTTGCGGACAGAGAGAGCATAACGGCAGTGCATGAAAACGTGGATTGGGAGGATGTGTACTCTTTCTACGGCTCGATGGCTGATGACGTTAAGCGAATGAATACTCCCGACACCATAACCGATAGTGTAGATCCCTCCGATCTTCAGGAAAAATGGCAGGAGATACGCAAGATAATCAGAGGCGTTCCTTCGTATGATGCTTGTCTTGAAGCTATGAAGAAGGCAGGCTGTAAAATAACCTTAGATGACATCGGTAAGGATAAGAAATTATTTGTCGACTGTGTAAAATATTCACCTTATATGCGCCGCCGTCTTACAATTTTGAGAATGATAGATATGATAAAATAAAAAGCGGAGAGCCTCCGCTGGCAATTCTCGCCTATCCTAAGCTTTGCATATGTTCAAAAAAAGTGAAACGGCGAGAGCGTAATGATCGAGAAATTTCCTATAGAATAAAAAAGCGGCTAGCAGCCGCTGGTAATTTTCGCCTATCGTAACCTTCGAGTATAACTCTACAATTTACTAGTAAATAAAAAAGCCGTTAAGGCTTTTTTATTTTATCATATCTGTATTTTTTGAACTCTGAGGGAGACATACCTGTCTTAGCTTTAAAAAGCCTTGAAAAATAGTGTAGAGACGTAAATCCAAGGCTTTCGGAAATTTCTGTAAAATTCATATCCGTATTGCGAATAAGCTCTTTTGCACGCAAAACCTTCAAACCGTTGAAATAGTTTATCACACCGCCTTTAAACGTTCTCTTGAGCTTTGAGGTACTCATAGAGCATCCCTTTGCTATAGACTCCAGTGTTAATTCTTGTGTGATATTTTTATTCAGGAACTCAACGACGAGCATTTTTTCATCCACAGGAACGTCGGATTCTTGTGTTGCTTCGCAAAGGCTCAGTAGCAAAAGCTCAAGGTTGTTTTTTACGATTTGCAGTGAAGCAACGTTGTTGTCAGCGTTGAAAAACATACCTCTTTCGCTACTGCCGTGTGGCATAACAGTGAACAGCTCCAGCCCGATTGAAAATATTTCTGATATGATACGGTTTTGTTTTTTCGTGAGCTGTAGAGGCTTGTTGTAAAGTCTGTTTGGCAAAGGTGAGAGTGTGTCAAAGCTGATGATGTACAGCGTCATTTCTTTGTTGTCTATAGAACCAACGTGATGAGTCATAGGAGCATATATCATTGCCTCACCTTTTTTTATTACTTGAGGGACTCCGTCAAGTAAAACCTTGTCTTCGCCTGATGCGATATAAATCAGTTCCGGGAAATCGTGGGCTTCTCCCACGGTATCTCTTGTGCCGATAATTTCAGCTCTGTGCAGAGTTATTATGTTGTTTACGCTTATTTCCGACCTGACTGATGTTTTGTTATACTCCATACGCTGCTCCGATTGTGCAAATTTTTTGCCCGTTTGTCTAAATACAAAAGTACGAAAAACGACTATCATATTTACAGTAGTATTGTAATTCACGCTGATATAAAAGTCAAGTAGGAGGATAATAAAATGGAAAAATTAAGGCTCGGTCTCATAGGCTGCGGTGGGATGATGAAAAACCACGCAAGAGCAGTCAACTCTGTGGAAACGGTTGAGATAGTTGCCGTTTGCGATATTATAAGAGAGAGGGCAGAGGAGGTTGCAACCGTACTCAACGCACCGTTTATCACTACCGATTTTACTGAAATGGTGGACTGTGTAGACGCAGTTCTGGTGGCATTGCCTCACGATTTGCACTATGAGTGCGGAATGTTCTTTTCTTCCCACAAAAAGCACGTGCTTATGGAAAAGCCTCTTTGTAACACGGAAGAGGAATGTCTGAGTCTTATTAAAAACTGTGAGGACAACGGTGTTACACTTATGTGTGCCTATCCCGTTCGCTTTTGGCCGGGTATTGTCAAGCTTAAGGAAATGGTTGACAGCGGTGAGTACGGCAGAGTTTTACAGATGTCTATATGGACCGAACAGCTTACTGTTATTCAAAACGATAACGGCAGACCCGGATGGGGCGGTACAGCAAGACTTGGAGGCGGTCAGTTCTTTAGTCACGGCTGTCATTACGTTGATCTTCTTCTTTGGTTCCTTGGTACTCCCGTTAAGGGGATGCACTTCGGTACAAGAGTAGGTACGGAATGGCTGCTCAAGGAAGGAACAAGTGCGGCGATTATGTATTTTGAAAACGGAGCTATCGGTTATCACGGTGCAACGTGGGGCGCCAGAGGAACAAGGCTTGGTTACGATTTCCAAATACAGACAGAAAAGGGACTTCTCGAGTATGTTCACGCTGAGGGCGAGGTGAGAGTGTACGATCAGAACACAGCACACAAGCCTGGAGAATCGGAAAACACAGGCTATAAAGTAATATGGGCAAGGGGTACCGATGCATCCAAGGAAACACAACACGAAATAGCACACTTTGCAAAATGTGTAAAAACAGGGGAAAAGCCTCTTACTAACGGATACTCATCTCTTCAGGGGCTTCGTGCTATATGGCGTATGTATGACGCAGAAAAAACGGGCGTGGTTGCAGATCTCAGCGATCTTTCGCTTGAATAAAATTTTGTTTTGGTGGGCTGTAAAAATTCTTTACAGCCCATTTTGTATACAAAGTGTCTTTTTGTCCATAAAAACAAACGGTTGTTTTGTCCATAAAAATCGTTGAATCGTTCATTGAATTATTTGTATTGTTGAGCTATTATATCCTTGAACTAAATAAATGGCGGTGAGATAATAATGAAACAGTTAACACTTATACTTATCGGAGGCGGAGACAGAGGAAGATGTTATTTGAAATATCTTGACTCGGAGCCGCAAAAGTTTAAATTGGTCGGCATTGCAGAGCCGGTCAAAGAGAAAAGAGATTTTTTACAAAATGCTTATAGCGTACCGTTGGAAAACTGTGTCGAGGATTATAAGGAGCTTCTTAGCCGTCCGAAATTTGCGGACATAGTTATGATATGCACACAGGACAGAATGCACTTTGAACCCGCAATGCTGGCGATTCAAAAGAAGTACCATCTGTTATTGGAAAAGCCTATGTCAATAACTGTTGATGAATGCTACAAAATATATAAGAGCGCTGAGGAAAACGGTGTCAAGGGTGTAGTTTGCCACGTGCTCAGATACACTCCTTTTTATAAGACGTTAAAAAAATTCATCGCAGACGGAAAGCTTGGCGATGTGGTGAACATAGTTCACACGGAAGGTGTTGGAAACGTTCATATGAGTCATTCCTTTGTAAGAGGAAATTGGAGAAAAAAAGAAGAAGCGGCACCAATGATACTTGCAAAGTGCTGTCACGATACCGACCTTTTGATGTGGCTTATGGGAAAAGAATGCATAAGGGTTCAGTCCTTTGGTGGTCTTACTCACTTCTGTGAGCAAAATAAACCCGATGGGGCACCGGCACGCTGTACCGACGGATGTCCGCACAAGGATACCTGCTTCTACTATGCTCCTTCTCTGTATAGAATAGATACTACCGAGGTAGGACACTTCCGCGCAATCGTTGCAAACAAGTTCAATCCCACAGACGAAGAGGTTGACCGCGCTTTACTGACGTCACAGTATGGCAGATGTGTATATCAGTGCGACAACGACGTTGTGGATCATCAGGCTCTTACTCTTGAATACGAAAACGGAACAGTTGCAACTCTTACTATGTCGGGCTTCAATAAAGGCGGCAGAGACACCGTGATAATGGGTACAAAGGGTGAGATACACGCTTGTATCGAAGAAGAGCGTATGGAGTTTTATGATTTTGCAACAAGAACTACTACCTCCATATACGACCCAGATAATCTTTTAATATTGGGCGGACACCGAGGAGGCGACGAGGGAATTATGGCTGACCTGTATGATTATATTGCACTTGACAAGCCGTCGGATTCTACGTCCGATCTCAGAGTATCCTGCATGAGTCATCTCGCTTGCTTTGCTGCAGAAGAGGCAAGAGTAAAGGGCACAACCGTTGATATGGATGAATATATCAACGGGCTTAGTAAGCTTTAAAACGAAAATACAGTTTCAAACTCTCTTGACACATAAGTGATTTTGGAGTAAAATAGTGCCCAGAGGTGCGAAATATGAAAAAGAAAATTACAAATTGTGAAAGCTGCGTCAACTTTGTTTACGATGAAGAGCTTGGCTGTGAGGTTTGCATGGTAAATCTCGACGAGGACGAGTACCTCAAGTATATGGAAAGCTCCTTTGATTCTTGTCCTTATTATCAGCTTTACGATGAATACAAGACGGTAAGACGTCAGAATTGAAACATCTTTACAGGATGTTTCAATTTTTTATAAAAAAGGTATTGACTTTTCTTGTGTACAGTATTATAATTTAGCATATTAAAGTGATAAAGTGAGGAAGTAAGAGTGGATAAATTACATACCCCTGACGTAGACAATCTTTTTCGTGCGATTTTGTGTCTTGAAAGTGTAGATGAGTGCTACAAGTTTTTCGAGGATGCATGTACGGTAAAGGAGATACTTGATATAGCCCAAAGACTTAAGGCGGCAAAAATGCTGATGAACGGAGAAAATTACGTAGTAGTGAGCAAAACCACAGGAATGAGTACCGCTACAATAAGCCGTGTAAACAAATGCCTTGAGTATGGTGGCGGTGGCTACAGGGCAGTGCTTGAAAAGCTTGAAGAGCAGGAGAATGCAAAATGAGAGAAAACGATATACTTAAAAACGAGGAAAAGGCAGTTTTTGCTCTTCGTGCTCTTTATAAGGAATACGGATATCTTCCGTTTAAAATGAGCAAATTTGAGGAGTATGAGCTTTATGTGAGAAACAAGGACTTCCTTGTCTCCGATTCCGTAATTACCTTCAATGATACAAACGGCGCACTTCTGGCACTTAAGCCCGACGTTACGTTATCAATTATTAAAAACACTACAGACCGTCCCGGCTGTAAGGAAAAGGTGTACTACAACGAAAACGTATACAGAGTCTCAGGCAGCACACACCGTTTCAAAGAAATAATGCAAACAGGTCTTGAGTGTATAGGCGATATTGATGCCTATGATATATTTGAGGTGCTTTATCTGGCATCAAAGAGTCTTGACACGATTTCATCGGACTTTGCTCTTGATATATCCCATATGGGTGTTTTCAAGGCAGTGCTTGACACAACGGGTAAGGACGATTATTTCAAAAAGGAGTTTATACGTCTTGTTGCAGAAAAGAATCGTCATGAGGCTTTGGCTTTGCTCGAAGAAAATTCTGTTGACAGTGATACCGTTGCAAAGCTTATTTCGTTTATCGACCTGTACGGCTCGCCCGATAAAGTGATAGCCGAGCTTGACAGCATATGCGATACAGCTGAGGCTAAGTTAGCTCTTGACTCACTTAAACAGCTGTGGTCGTTGCTTTGTGAAACCGAATATGCAAATAAAATAAGAATAGATTTTTCTGTTATAAATGATATGAATTATTATAACGGCATTGTGTTCAAGGGCTTTCTCAACGGCATTCCTGAGGGCGTTCTTGCAGGAGGTCAGTACGATGCTCTTATGGAACGTATGGGCAGACGCTCCGGTGCTATAGGCTTTGCCCTCTATCTCGATTTGCTGGAGGATTTTAACAGAGAAGCAAAGGGATATGACGTGGACGTGCTTTTGATTTACAGCGATAAAACCGACACAAAAAAGGTGTTTGACAGAGTTCGCTCACTGACCTCGGCATCTCTTACTGTTACGGCACAAAAGAGCATACCGGAAAAGCTCAGATACAAAATGATGGAAAATCTTGACGGGGAGGGAAAGTGAAATGATAAATATAGCTCTTCCTAAGGGCAGACTTGGTGAAAAGGTCTATGCCATGTTTGAAAAGGCTGGATTTGAGTGTCCGTCTATTCACGAAAATAACAGAAAACTCATTTTTGAAAACGAAGAAAAGGGAGTTAGATATTTCTGGGTAAAGCCGTCTGACGTTTCGATTTACGTCGAAAGAGGCGCTGCCGATATAGGTGTGGCAGGTAAGGATATTCTTCTTGAATATTCCCCCGAAATATACGAGCTACTTGACCTGAATATAGGGAAATGCCGTATGGCTGTTGCGGCGAAAAAAGATTTTTATGACGATAATTCGCGCACTCTTAAGGTGGCAACAAAGTTTGTTAATATAGCAAAGAATTTTTACGCTTCTCGTTGCCGCGATATTGACATAATAAAGCTCAACGGCTCTATTGAGATAGCACCGATCCTCGGACTATCCGACGTTATTGTTGATATTGTTGAAACTGGTACGACCCTGAGAGAAAATGACCTTGAGGTTGTTGAAACAGTTGTTCCCATCAGCGCAAGACTTATTTCTAACAAGGCTAGCTTTAAGTTCAAAACAGCCGAGATAGAAAAAATAGTAGACAGTATGAAAGCACAGGTAAAAACCGATGATTAACATATACAAATACGGCGAAGTGCCGAACAGTGAAGTATTCAAACGTGAAAATATCGCCTCTAACGTGGAGGGCGACGTAGAGAAAATAATTGCTAACGTAGTCCTCAACGGAGACAAGGCGCTTTTTGAATATTGCGAAAAATTTGATAAGGTTCAGCTTTCCTCACTGGAGGTAACGGAAGAGGAAATTGCAGAAGCCTTTGCTTCGGTAGAAGAAAAATTCGTTGACATAATAAAAGAAGCTGCCGAAAACATCCGTGATTTTCACAAGCGTCAGGTTACAAACAGCTTTTTTATAAACAGCAAGGACGGCGTGATTACGGGACAAAGAGTCAGCCCTATCGAAAAGGTTGGGCTTTACGTGCCCGGCGGTACCGCCGCATATCCCTCGACTGTGCTTATGGACTCTATACCTGCTAAAATAGCAGGCTGTCACGAAATAGTAATGGTCACACCTCCTATGCGTGACGGTAAGGTAAACCCGGTTATTCTCGCAGCCGCAAAGATTGCAGGTGTTGACAGAATATTCAAGGTTGGCGGAGCGCAGGCTATTGCAGCACTTGCTTACGGAACAGAGTCTGTTCCCAAAGTTGACAAAATTGTAGGACCGGGCAATGCATACGTTGCTGAGGCAAAAAAACAGGTGTTTGGCAAGGTTGCTATCGATATGATAGCGGGACCCAGTGAAATACTTGTCGTAGCCGACAGCACCTCATCACCCAAGAACGTAGCCGCAGATATGCTTTCTCAGGCAGAGCACGATAAGATGGCAAGCGCCGTTCTTGTAACAGACAGCTTCGATTTCGCAAAAAAGGTGAGTGAAGAGCTCGAAAGACAAATCCCTCTTCTTCCCAGAGCCGAGATTGCCAGAGCGTCAATCGATAATAACGGAAAGATAATTGTTGCCGAGAATGACCTTCTTCTTGCGATTGACATTGCAAATGAGATAGCGCCCGAACACCTTGAGCTTTGCGTGGACAATCCGTTTGATTATCTGGACAAGGTTCGCCACGCAGGTTCGATCTTTATGGGCAAGTACTGTCCCGAAGCACTGGGAGATTACTTTGCAGGACCAAATCATACACTTCCAACCAGCGGTACGGCAAGGTTTTCATCGCCACTCAGTGTCGATGATTTTGTGAAAAAGTCTCAGATAATTTATTACACTAAGGATGCACTTGATAAGGTCAGCACTAAGGTGGCATATTTTGCATCCAAAGAAGGACTCGACGCACATGCAAAGAGCGCGGTCATCAGAGGTGAAGATTAATGAGCAGATTTTTTAGCAATACTCACTCGTCGCTTGTTCCATACGTCCCCGGAGAACAGCTCAACGACAAAAAATATATTAAGCTTAATACCAATGAGTCACCCTTTCCTCCGTCTCCTGCGGTGGAACGTGCAGTAAATGACGAATCTCAGCGTTTGATGCTTTATCCGGACCCCGATTGCAAGCCGCTTATAAACAAGTTATCCAAACTTTACGGTGTGGACGCCGATTCAGTGGTGGTTACAAACGGATCGGACGAAATACTCAATTTTGCTTTTCTTGCATTTTGTGACAAAGAGCATCCTGTGGTATTTCCGGACCACACATACGGCTTTTACAAGGTGTTTGCACAGCTGTACAATCTTCCGTACGAGGAAATTCCATTAATGGAAGATTTTACCGTTCGGGTAGAGGATTATATAAGTATAAACAAAAATATATTTATTGCAAATCCCAATGCCCCCACTGGTATAGCGTTGCCGCTTTCTGATATCGAAAGAATAGTGGCATCAAATCCCGACAACGTTGTGGTTGTGGATGAAGCGTACGTTGACTTTGGCGGGGAAAGTGCCGTTGGACTTATCGGAAAGTATCCTAATCTTTTGGTGACACAAACGTTTTCAAAGTCACGCTCTCTTGCAGGAGCAAGGCTTGGTATGGGCTTTGCCGATCCCGAGCTTATTGCCGATATAAATACGCTTCGTTATTCTACCAATCCCTATAACATAAACCGACTTACAATGTCGGCGGGTGTTGCGGCACTTGAAGAAAACGATTACTACGTTAACAACTGTAAAAAAATAATAAAAGCACGTGAGTATACTACTGAGGCACTTACAAAAATGGGCTTTCAGGTTCTTGATTCCAAAACGAATTTTGTATTTGCCAAGAGCGATATTATCCATGGAGAAGAGCTGTACAAAAAGCTTCGTGACCGAGGTATACTTATCCGTCATTTTACAAAGCCGCGCATTTCTGAATTTAACAGAATAACCGTTGGCACACAGGAACAGATGGAAACCCTTATTAACGCAGTGAAGGAAATACTGGAGGAAAAAATATGAGAACCTCAAAAATAAACAGAAATACTGCTGAAACACAAATTTCCCTCACCCTTGACCTTGATGGAAAGGGAAGAGGCGAAATTAACACTGGCTGCGGTTTTCTCGACCATATGCTTACTCTTTTTGCAAAGCATTCACGCTTTGACCTTGACGTTGTTTGCAAGGGTGATATACAGGTGGACTTTCACCATACTGCAGAGGATATAGGAATAACTCTGGGTAAAGCTTTTTGTGAAGCGCTTGGGGATAAAAAAGGTATTGTGCGCTATGCGGATACAACACTTCCTATGGACGAAACACTTATTCTTTCTGCTCTTGATATATCCGGCAGAGCGTATCTTGCATACGACGTTGAGATATTTACTGCCAAGGTGGGCGACTTTGATACAGAGCTGTCGGAGGAATTCTGGATGGCTTTTGTCAGAGAAGCAGGCGTAACCCTTCATGTTAAAAAGCTTGCAGGAACAAATTCACACCACATTATAGAAGGCACCTTCAAATCTGTTGCAAGGACGCTCAGAAAAGCAACACGCATTGACCCTGAGCTTGACGGTGAAGTGCCCTCCACAAAAGGAGTACTTTGATGATAGCACTTATCGATTATGGCGTAGGAAATCTATTCTCGCTAAAATCCTCTCTCAACGCTGTAGGGGCTGACGTTACAGTGACGTCAGACCCTGATACCATACGAAAAGCAGATAAAATAATTCTTCCCGGCGTTGGAGCTTTTGGAGATGCGGCAAACAAACTTCGTTCAACAGGTCTTGACAAGATTATAATAGACGAAGTCAAAGGCGGCAAGAAAATTTTTGGAATTTGCCTTGGTATGCAGTTGCTTTTTGAAAAGAGCTTTGAATACGGTGAGCACAGTGGCTTGGGACTTTTAAAGGGAAGTGTTGTCCCAATGGAAGGCGTGATTCCAAGTGAACTCAAAATTCCTCACATTGGCTGGAATGCTCTCATAACCAAAAAGGAACATCCAATTTTTAAATATATCAACAATGGAGATTGCGTGTATTTTGTACACTCTTACTATGCAACATGCTGTGATGACAGTCTGCTTGCAACAGCCGAATATGGCAAAGAGCTTACTGCTGCCGTTGCACTCGATAACGTAACAGGCACGCAGTTTCATCCTGAAAAAAGCGGTGAGGTAGGACTTTCTATACTTCGGGCTTTTGCAGAATGGGAGGATTAAAATGAATATTTTTCCTGCAATAGACCTTTATGATAAAAAAGCTGTAAGGCTTCTCAAGGGCGACTACAATAATATGACTGTCTACAGTGACAATCCTATCGAGATAGCGAGTGACTTTGAGTCTTGCGGTGCAAAATACATACATATGGTTGATCTGGAGGGTGCAAAAGACGGCACAACTCCAAACATTTCGGTGGTCGAGGATATCGCAAAAAATACAGACCTGTTTGTTGAAATAGGAGGCGGTATCAGGAGTATGGATACATTGCGAACGTATTTCGATGCGGGTGTTGAACGCGCCATACTTGGTACTGCCGCAATAAACGACAGTGAGTTTTTAAAGAGTGCACTTGACAGCTATGGCAAAAAAATAGCTGTTGGAGCAGACGTAAAGGATGGAAAAATAGCGATAAAGGGATGGCTTGAAACAGCACCAGTTACCCTTGACGAATTTCTTGACTCAATGCAAAAGCTCGGTGTTGATACGGTTATTTGTACAGATATATCAAAGGACGGAGCAATGGCAGGTACAAATCTTGAAATGTACCAAGCACTGTCGAAAAAGTACTCTATGAATATCACCGCGTCAGGTGGGGTGTCGAGCATTGACGACGTAAAGGCGCTTCGACAAATGGAGCTTTACGGCGCAATAATAGGTAAAGCCTATTACACCGGTGCGATAGACCTGAGGGAAGCAATTGAGGTGGCAAAATGATAACAAAGAGAATAATCCCATGCCTTGACGTAAAGGACGGAAGAGTGGTAAAGGGCGTGAACTTCCTTGGACTCGCTGACGTTTCCTCTCCCGTTAAGCTTGCAAAGTTCTATTCCGACAGTGGTGCTGATGAGCTTGTGTTTTATGATATAACTGCATCTGCCGAGGGAAGAGCGCTGTTCACGGACATTCTTACGCAGGTGGCAAGTACAATATTCGTGCCGCTTACCGTTGGAGGTGGAATAAATACGGTTGAAGATTTTGACAGAGTGCTCAAATGCGGCGCTGACAAGGTGAGTGTAAACTCCGGTGCTATCAGAAATCCGCACCTTATAGAAGAAGCCGCAAAAAAGTACGGTAATCAGTGCGTAGTCATTTCTGCGGACGTAAAGCGCGTAGACGGTGTTTTCAGAGTATTTGCCAAGGGCGGCAGAGAAAACACAGGTATGGAAGCAATTGAGTGGATAAAGCACGCTGTGGACCTTGGAGCAGGTGAGGTTGTTGTTAATTCCATTGATACGGACGGAGTAAAGAAGGGCTTTGACCTTGAGATGCTTGACGCTGTACTCAATGCGGTAAACGTTCCCGTCATAGCTTCGGGAGGTGCAGGCTCAAAGGATGATTTTGTTACACTTTTCAAAACTCTTCCCACAGTAGATGCAGGACTTGCCGCATCGGTATTCCACTTTGGTGAAATAGAAATCAAGGATTTGAAACAGGATTTGAGAAATAACGGTATTACAGTGAGGTTATAAAATGATAAATATAGAAGAACTTAAATTTGACGAAAAGGGACTCATCCCCGCAATTGTAGTGGATTCAATCAACGGAGAAGTATTGACGCTTGCTTATATGAACAAGGAAAGCCTAAAGGTCTCAATGGAAAAGGGACTTACGTGCTTCTGGAGTCGTTCAAGGAATGAGCTTTGGCTTAAGGGAGAGACAAGCGGAAACTACCAGCATATCGTATCCATCACAGCTGACTGCGATAAGGATGCTCTTGTTGTGGTGGTAGAAAAGGACGGACCTGCATGCCACGAGGGAACAAATTCCTGCTTTACAAACCCTGTTTACCAGAGTGACGAGCTTCATCAGTTTACACTTGACTCTCTTGCGGAGCTATTGCAGGGAAGAATGAAGGACAAACCCGAAGGCTCTTATACCACGTATTTGTTTGAAAAGGGTATCGACAAGATACTTAAAAAAGTGGGTGAAGAGTGTACAGAGGTAATAATAGCAGGTAAGGCTGACGATAAAAAAGAGACGATCTATGAGATTGCAGACCTTGCCTATCACGTAATGGTGCTTATGACACAAATGGGCATCAGTGTTGAAGAGGTACACCGTGAGCTTGCTTCACGTCACATAATTGACAAAAAAGTAAAGCAGGAGAAAATGACAAAATGACGCTTTCTCCGTTTCACACACACTGTACTTTTTGTGACGGAAAAAACACAGCCGAGGAGTTGGTGCTTGAAGCGATTCGCCTCGGATGTCCCCAAATAGGGTTTTCCTCACACTCTTATATGGCACACGAGGACAGATGGGGAATGCCCTTTGAGACAGAGAAGAAATATAAAGAAGAAATACTTCGCTTAAAGGACAGGTATAGCGATAAAATAAAAATATTTATGGGTATAGAGTACGATTGGTACTCTGATTTTGACGTGTCCGATTACGATTACGTAATTGGTTCTGTCCACTATATCCAAAAAGGAAGCTATTTTATTCCTCTTGACGAAACAGCCAATCATCATAAGGAAGCCATAAAAGAGTATTATAACGGAGATGCAGATGCACTAGCCGAAGAATACTACGAAATGATGTCACGGCTCCCCGAAAGAACGAATTGCGACATAATAGCGCATTTTGACCTTATAACTAAGTTTAACGAAAGAGAAGAGATTTACAAAGAAACTCACAGGTACACCAATGCAGCACTTAATGCTTGCCGTAAGCTTGCAAAAGAGCCTGTGGTATTTGAAATAAATACAGGCGCTATTTCACGTGGTTACAGAACCTCTCCGTACCCAGCGCCGTTTATTCTTAACGAACTTATATCACTTGGTGCACCTCTTGTTATCACTCCAGATACTCATTCAAAAGAGTCGATTTTATGCTCTATGGAGGAGATTGCTAAGATGCTTGATAAAAGAAATTATCCGTATCTTTCTTTAATGGAGGACGTGCTTAAAATTTCTCGAAAAAAATAAAGTTTTTTCAAAAAATCTATTGACAAATCGAGTGAGTCGTGGTATTATATTATCCGTTGAGTCGCGTATGCCTCTGTAGCTCAGTTGGTAGAGCAGAGGACTGAAAATCCTCGTGTCGTTGGTTCGATTCCGACCGGAGGCACCATTTGCGACTCGCGCCATGCGGATTTAGCTCATTTGGTAGAGCGCGACCTTGCCAAGGTCGAGGTGGCGGGTTCGAGCCCCGTAATCCGCTCCAGACGTGGGGGTTTAGCTCAGCTGGGAGAGCATCTGCCTTACAAGCAGAGGGTCACAGGTTCGAGCCCTGTAGTCCCCACCATACGGCCTGGTAGTTCAGTTGGTTAGAACGCTAGCCTGTCACGCTAGAGGTCGTGGGTTCGAGTCCCATCCAGGTCGCCAAGTCGTGCTGATATAGCTCAGTTGGTAGAGCACATCCTTGGTAAGGATGAGGTCACCAGTTCGACTCTGGTTATCAGCTCCAAAGTAATCGAAGCAAGTCGTTTGACTTGCTTTTTTTCTATTAGAAAATTAATTGTCCAAAACAGACCCAAAGGTTATGAACGTCCTTTGGGTCTGTTTGCGTATTCTTTAGGGGAAATACCCACAGTCTTTTTAAAAACCGACGAAAAATACAACGGGTCTGAAAAGCCCGACAGTGCAGCTACGTTCTTTACAAGATCAATTCCTCGGTCAAAAAGCGTGATAGCATATTTTATTCTAAGATTCCTAAGATACTCAGAATAATTCATATTCATTTTTTCTTTGAAAAAGTGGGAAACGTATTTTGCGTTATAATTCAGTTCATTTGCTATGAAGTGTACGGATAGCTCGGGATCGGGAAAATTTTCTTCCGTCAATTGTATTATCCTGTTAAGGAGGTTATTTTGTTCCGCTGTTTCGGACGATAAACGCGAGAAGGCATACAACAGCATCCCTTCTGCCGTCAGATCAATAGTCATTTCGGACGCTCTTGATAAGCTATCGTGCCACAGAGGAATCATTCCGTCAAAACCGGAAAACCTGCGGTTACTTTTATTAATGCCGAATCTGCGAAATAAAGCATCTGAGCGGTTGCCTGTATAGCTTATGTACATATACTCACAGCCGTTTGAAATCACCGATACCGTCTCGCCTTCAAATATAAATAACAGATCGCCCGCTTCAAATTGCACAGGATTCTTGTCTATAATAAAGCTTCCCGTACCTTGCTTTATCAGCACGGCTCGGTTTTCATTGGCGACATATTCGCTTTTTATGGTTTGGGGGTCTGATTCGTATACAAAACACTGTATGTCAAATCTGTCTGCCGTTGTTTCGGAAATGAATTTGCAAATGTTTTTATTCTTCATTGTAACACCTCTTTTACAGTATAAATTATAACTGTATTTAAATCAAGCTTTTTTAAATAAAAATATAGAAATATTCTATTGAATCTGTAAACCAAGCTGTTATAATATTACTGTAGAAACGGAGGACAATATGTATTATACGCTCATAATTCTGTCTGTTGTTATGTTTGGTGGAGGCTTTGCACTTAATGACGTGTACCGTAAAAACAGAGGGAGCAACATAAAAACAAGTCTGGAATTCACGCTAGTAAGTTCGTTTGCCGGATTGGTGGTTTTGTTAATGCTTAACGGCTTAAAGTTTGAATATACACTTTTTACTTTGATAATGGCATTGCTGGCTTCATTGAACGGATTTGCTTTTACCTTTTGCGGTTTTAAAGCCCTTGACCACATAAATCTGTCATTGTACTCTCTTTTTTCTATGCTTGGCGGTATGGCGTTGCCGTTTGTTCAAGGAATAGCGTTTTACGGGGAAAAAATAACGATAGCAAAGCTTGTCGGCTTTGTACTTTTAACTGTCGCATTGCTTTTTACCGTTAAGAGTGGCGAACGTAAAAAAGGGTATATTTATTACGTAGGGATTTTCGTTTTAAACGGTATGTCAGGCGTAATTTCCAAAATCTATACTTCATCAGCTTTTCCTAAAGCCAGCGCCGCAGGATATTCTGTTTTGATGTCAATATGCTCAATTGTGTTATCGTTTGTTTTTCTTACGGTATTTTCTGCTAAATTTGTGAAAACGTCGAAATTTACACTGAAATCCGGCATTATCGGTTCACTGTGCGGAGTTCTTAACAAAGTAGCAAATTATATTCTTGTTTTAGCGCTTCTCCACGTAGATGCTTCCGTTCAGTATCCTATGGTTACGGGCGGCGTTATGATCGTTTCCACTGCTATATGCTTCTTTGGTGACAAAAAGCCGTCCAAGAAGGAGCTTGTTTCCATTGCAATTGCATTTATCGGAATGCTTGCACTGTTTGTAATTCCCGTATAATAAACTTTGGAGGTTAATATGAAAAAACTGAAAATTGGTGTTGTAGGCGGAGGCAGAGGTGCTACTATCGCACAAAACTTTATGTTATTAAACTGTGACGTTGTTGCTCTTTGCGACGATATCCCCGAGCGTCTTGAATTGGGTGCTAAAAGAATTAATAACGGACTTGCTCTTTACAATGATTTTGACCGGTTTATCGAACACGACATGGATGCAGTTATCCTTGCAAACTTTTTCCACGAGCACGCTCCAATGGCTATTAAGTGCTTTGAGAAAGGAATTCACGTTTTTTCGGAGTGTATTAGCAACGGTACAATGGCTGAGGGCGTTGAGCTTGTGAAGGCTTTTGAAAACTCAAACGCAATATATTTCCTTGCCGAGAACTATCCTCAGATGATATTTAACCGCGAGATGAAAAGAGTGTGTGATAGCGGTACTCTTGGGAAGATACTTTACGCAGAAGGGGAGTACAATCACCCCGGAGACCCGGCTAACACCGAATTTAAAAAAGAATACAATTATTTTCCGGAGCATTGGCGTAACTACCTGCCCAGAACCTATTACATAACACATTCCCTTGGACCTATTATGCGTGCTACAGGAGCTACTCCCAAGCGAGTGAGTGCTTTTGCTTCCTTTGCTCCCACCGAGGGCGACGTTCCCGTATGCTCATATTCAGGAGACAGAGCGGCTATTGTAACTACACAGAACGATGACGGCTCTATTTTCAGAATAACCGGATGTGCTGCTTTTGGAGGTCATCATAACGCCTACCGTATATGCGGAACAGAAGGACAGATAGAAAACCTTCGTGGTATGGGAAACAAAGTAATGCTTCGTTACAACGATTGGACAAAGCCCGAGGATATGGAAGAGGTAAACCTCTATGATCCGCAGTGGAACGACAAGGACGAAGATCTTATAAAAACAAGCGGACACGGTGGAGCAGATTATCTTACGGCACGTATGTTTGTCGAGTGTATTCGTGACGGCAAACAGCCCGAGCATCCATTTGACGTTTACTCCGCCGTTGCAATGTCATCTGTTGCTATTCTGTCGCATCGTTCTATGCTTGAAGGCGGCATGCCATATGACATTCCCAATTTCAAGGAAGAGTATTGGTGTGAGAAATATAAGGATGACCGTCACACGCCATTTTACAGTAAGGGTGTAGCCCCCGATATCCCATGCTGTTCACATTCCGATTTTGCTCCCACAGAGAAGCAAGTGGAACTTTACAAAAAATTGGTAATGGACAAATAAAACACTTGAATACTTTTGTGAAATGTGGTAAAATATCCGACAGCACAGGGCTGTCGGATATTTACATTTTTTAATTTATAGGAAATTTCTCGATTATTACGCCCTCGCCGTTTTTCGTTGCAGGGATATATTCAAAGATTGCGATAGGCGAACTTTGCCAGCGGTCGTTGACCGCTTTTTTAAAATAAAATTCTTGAATATTGCCCAAACTAACTTAGGGAATATTTTCCGATTATCTTTTTGGAGGAGTATATGAAAAAAGGTCTTATATTGGAAGGCGGAGCAATGCGAGGTCTCTTTACTGCCGGTGTTATGGATGTGATGATGGAAAACGGGATAATTTTTGACGGAGCGGTTGGAGTATCTGCCGGTGCCGCCTTTGGATGCAATTATAAGTCCCACCAGATAGGGCGTGTTCTTCGCTACAATATGCGTTTTTGTAATGACAGAAGATATAGCGGTCTGCACTCCCTGATAACGAGTGGGAACGTATATAATACTGATTTTTGCTACGGTGAAGTGCCGTTGAAATATGATGTGTTTGATTTTGAAGCCTATAAGAACGACCCCATGGAATTTTTTGTGGTTGCTACAGACGTGGAAACGGGCAAAGCTGTTTATCACAAATATGACGGTACCGAAGATAGCGGTTTTGATTGGATACGTGCATCTGCTTCAATGCCGCTTGTGTCGGAAATAGTTGAAATACACGGACAAAAGCTACTTGACGGAGGCATTGCCGACTCCATACCTGTCAGATTTTTTGAAGGTATTGGGTATGACAGAAACATCGCCGTCCTGACCCAACCCAGAGATTATCGCAAAAACAAAAACAGTCTTATGCCCATTATAAAAGCAAAATACAAAAAATTCCCAGAGTTTGTAAAGGCTGTTGAAAACCGACACATTATGTACAACGATACACTGGACTACATCGAAAAGCAGGAAAGGGACGGCAAGCTTTTGGTTATAGCCCCGGAAGGACCCTTGCCGATAGGTAAGGTTGAAAAGAATCCCGAAAGGCTGAAGGAAGTGTATAACATTGGCAGAAGCGTTACCCTTCGTCGTCTTTCTGAAATAACGGCTTATTTGAAATAAGCGTAAAAGGCTGTTGATTGTCACCCTGTTTGATTCAACAGACACACTCAAATAAAAAAGCGGCTAGTAGCTGCTCGCAATCTCACCTATCGTAACCATTGGGTATAACCCTACAATGTAAAACGGCGAGGTTGATTTAATGCAAATTCCTAGCATATAAAAAACTGTGTAGCCTTTGCTACACAGTTTTTGCTTTTCTTGCTTTGTTGATAGATTTGTTGATGTCTTTTCTTTTTTTATAAAACGTCTTGTACTCGTCATCCATAGGATAGATTGCACGCTTGACTCTTATTCTGCCATCGGACAGTCTGGCAAATTTAAATCTTATAAAGAACTCGTCGCCGTTTTTACAATGGGCAACAGCCAGAGTTTTTCCTGCGTTTTGTCTGACAAAATCACAGCAAATCGCTTTATTTTTGCATATCGGACATTCAAATTCAATGACACTTCTGTCTTTCAATGCTTCTCGCTTAGTTGAATACGTGCTTTCTCCAATGTCGCACTCTGTTGCATTTGGAGTCAGAAACTGTACGTTTAGCTCTTCGTAGTTTTTGATACCGTCAGATAAGTCAAGATGCTTGCATACTATAGAGGTATTCTTTGCGTCATTGAGTGCATTGTGGGCATCTTCACCAACCTCTCCTACTGTTTCCAGTGCTCGACCCAAGGCAATTTGTCTGTGCTCTTTCGTTACTTGAGCATCAAAAATAATCTGGAGATTATAACAGCTTGGAATCCACGCTGTATCGATTGAATGCAGTATCAGATTGTCACGCAAAACCGGAATATCGTCAGGACCCCAAGTAAGTATTGAAAACTCGTTTCCGCACCACGAAGAAAATTCATCAAAAGCCTCAAGAAAAGGTACACCGTTTTGAAGCTCTTCGGTTGTTATCCTGGTAAGCGTTTGTACCTTTTTGTGCATTTTTTTATAATACTTTGGAGAAATGAGTGCGCTGTACGTGTCGGTGACGTTAAAGCTTTCATCCAGCTTTACTGCACCTATTTGCACTATTTCTGCATGGAGAACAACGGGCTCGGTTACTGTCATTTGTGAGTGCAGCGGCTGATTCCATTCCATGTCAAGTATGATATAGTTCATTTTTACTGTCCTTTTTATGTAAATATCTCAATCCCGTCTATGATAACATATACTGTCAAAAAAATCAATACTTGATTTTGTTAACAGGAATCTCGCTTAATGAACGTTGCAGTTGTGTAACGTTTATTTTATTCTTAATTCCCAAAAAGCCAGCGTTGCAGCTGCAGCTACGTTTAGAGAGTCCACTCCTTTGTACATAGGAATTTTTGCTACGTAATCGCACGAGGCAACGGTTTCGTCTTTAAGCCCATCACCTTCTGTACCGAGCACAATGGCAAGCTTTTCTTCCTTTTTAAATGCTTCATCGTCTATCCATACGCTGTTTTTAGACAAAGCCATAGCGACTGTTTTAAAGCCCAACGCACGAAGCTTTTTTGTACAGTTTTCAGGCCAATCAGATGAGTCGTGTGAAATATAAGCCCAAGGTATTTGAAAAACAGTGCCCATGCTCACTCTGACAGCGCGACGTACAAGAGGGTCGGAGCAGGAAGGGGAGAGAAGTATAGCGTCAAGATTAAGGGCTGCAGCAGAACGGAATATCGCACCAAGATTTACGGCGTCTACAGTGTTTTCAAGGATGGCAATGCGCCTTGCATTTGATAATACTTCTTCAAGAGTTTGAGCTTTTGGACGTCTCATTGCACAGTGTACGCCTCGTGTTAAAGCAAAGCCTTTTATAGTCGAGAGCGTTTCACGCTCGACAGCATAGACTGGGACATCACCGATTCTTTTTATGATGTCCTCAATTTCGCTAATGCTGTCCTTTACGCATAAAAGTGATATCGGTTCAATTCCCGAATCAAGTGCAGTTCTTATAACGTTGGGACTTTCTGCAATGAAGAAAGCTTTATCTGGGTCCAGCTTGTTTTTTAACTGTGTTTCGGTCATACGAAGATATACGTCAAGCTCTGAAGCATTAAGTGACTTAATTTCAATAATTTTCATTTCAACAGTTGCTTTTATCCCAAATCAGGGGCGTTGGTAAATTGAATAGTGGGGGTGTCAAAGCCGTCGGTTTCGAAAACAATTATCTCGTTCTTTCCTTGCTTCAAGAAGGGAGCGGGAACGTAAAGAGTTTTTGTTGGACCTATTTCATAGTAACGTCCCACGTTTATTCCGTTGATTGTAACAAAGCCTTTTTTGAAGCCATCGAGACGAAGGAAGGTGTCGCACGGTGTATCATCAATGCAGAGCTCACCTTTGAGGAATACAGGGGTGGAAAAATCAGAGACACTTTCATAGACGAGATTGGAAAGGTTATTCATCTTAAGCGGATAATTATCCCATCCAAAATGGTAGTGATTTCCTAAACGTATGTTGTTTGTTCCTTTTTTGTCCCATAATCTTGGGCCGTAGTTGATTCGTCCCATATTTTCTACAAGGACGTCAAGAGTTGCCGGTTCTTTTCTCAAGGGGAGTCTTGCTTTTTCCGAAGGGTCTTTTATTTCGTCTCTTGCGTATGTGATTTTATACTCACCGTCTACAAACACCTGTGCTCTGTCGTTAACGTTCGTGAGCTCTATGGGTACTTCGTCTGACGGGTCATTGATTACCGTGCGGTAGAGTATGTAACCGTAGTCCTGACCTATATCTTCCATAAATTTTGGTAAGTTTGAGTGAATCGGAGTAGAAAGCTTATCTAAATTGTCAAAAAGCTTTGCTTGGCTGGTCAGAGTAACCTTTCCGTATGCCGCTTTTTTGCTTTCGGTTGCGGTAAGTTCTGGGACACTTCCGTATTTGTCCTTCACAAGCTCACGTATTTTATAGTAAAGCTCGGTTCTGTCTCCCGCTTCGGTGAGAGGTGCATTGTAATCATAGCTGGTGACTGTAGGCTGGTAGAAGTTTTGGTAGTTTGCACCGTTCATAAAACCGAAATTCGTTCCGCCGTGGAACATATAGTAGTTAATGGATGCATTGGTATCAAGGAAATATTTAAATTCATTAGCTATTTCGTCGGCATTACGTATATGATGCTCCTCTCCCCAGTGGTCGAACCATCCGCACCAGTATTCACCGCACATCAAAGGTGCATCAGGACGGTATTTCTCAATCACAGGAAGCCAGATTTCAGGTTTTGACCCGAAGTTCACCACAGAAAAGCATTCGGGCAGCGTTCCTCCGTCGAGCAATACCTTAGAGGGGCCGTCGGACGTAAAGAAAAAGCAGTCTATGTTGTTTTCTTTATATATCTCAAGTATTTTTCTGAGATATGCCTTATCGTCTCCGTAGCTACCATACTCATTTTCCACTTGGAGCATAATGATGTTACCGCCGTTTGCTGCAAAATGTGGACGAAGGCGTGAGAGCAACTCATTATAATATCTTCTGACCTTAGAGACGTATACGTCATTGTTGCATCTGAGCTCCATATCGGGATAAGTAAGGAGCCAATAAGGCAGACCGCCAAACTCCCACTCTGCACAGATGTAAGGACCGGGACGTAATATAACGTAAAGTCCAACCTCAGCTGCAGTCTTTATATATTTTTCTATATCAAGGATTCCCGAAAAATTAAACTGTCCCTCCTCGGGCTCATGCAAATTCCAGCAAGTGTAGGTTTCAACGCAGTTGAATCCGCATTCCTTAAGCTTTAGTAATCTGTCGTGCCAGTATTCGTGCGGAATTCTGAAATAGTGCATTGCTCCTGACAAAAGCTCTATTGGTTTATCATCGATATAAAACTGTTTGCCTTTATACGTAAGTTTATTCATTCTTATCCTCCTACATGTTGTTACTATACTATTTTATATCATTTCATATGGAAAAGTCAAGCGATTATTACGCTTTGTTCATATAAAAAGGAGAGCAATTTGCTCTCCTTTTTATAGCATTGTTTTTTATACAGGAAAATGCATTAAAGCAACCTCGTCATTTTGCCTTTTGAGGTGTACTCAAGGGTTACGATAACCAAGCATTGCCTGCGGCTGATTATCAGTCAGCCATATATGAATCGGACGCTACAGAGTATCTGTAAAGTGCCTTTGCAACGTTAAGAAGCTTTGCGTTGTCCTTATCAAGACAGAGGTCAACGTACGCAAGTGCATTGAAGTCAACTGTCACTGTAGCACCGAGGCTATCTGTGATTATTGCCGTCTTAACCGTTGCAAGTTCGTTGGACGCTATGTTTGATATATCGACGTATGCGTACTTAAAGCCTGAAGTATCGGTCTTGCTCGAAAGCTTAAGTGCTGCACCGCCTGCCACCGTGTAAAGCTCAGCAAGGTCAGCATCCGTTTCAATCGATGCATCTGTTATCTTGAAGTAGTGACGGATTGTCGTATCTTCTTCAAGGATAAGTGACGTCGATGAGAATTCAAGTCCGCCTACTGTACCAAGCTTGCTGTGTGTTGATTTTGATTCAAGGTCTTCAAGCTCTTCTGCTGTAAAGTCGGGAAGTGCTTCAATTTCTGTTGCAGCTGTGTAGAAATAGTCCTTTGCTGCGTTAAAGTAGGTTTCAAAAGCCGTAGCAAGTTTAACTACTTCTTCATCATCCGAACTCTTAAGAGTCTCAATGTAATCCGCAACCGCGAGATTAAAGCTCTTTGTTCTTTCGCCTTCTTCGTCTGTGTAGTTTACGTCAAATGTTACTGTTGCATTCGACACGTCCTTAGGATCGAAGTAGAAGGTTGCATAATTGTTTGTACCAAAGTCAACGTAGTTATCCGTTCCTTCTACGTTTGAAACAGTAAGACCGGAAATGTCATCACAATCGGTTGCAGTTACCTTAACGCCAACCTTACCGTCAAGAAGAATACTCATACCGAATTTAACGTTACTTGCCTCGATAGAATAGCTGTTTGCGAATTTAACGAGAGGAGTCTTAAAGTTGAAAACATACTGGGTGGACGTATTTGCTATATTTGCCTCTCGGTATGTAATGTTTTTGGACTCAAGCTCTCCGTAGGGATAGAACTTGTAACCTATAATCCAACCATCTTCGGGAAGGTCCTTGAAATCACGGCGCGGGTTCAAAGACTGTTGGTTTTTTACATTTCCGATATCGCCGTCAATTTCTCTGCCTTCGGTTACATAGGTGTGTGCGGAAATAGTGCCGTCTGTGTTCATAACGTAGAGGACGTACTTAGAATGAGGATTGATTACGTTGATGTAGGTTGCGCCGAGAGCTGCTGCGAATTTCATTTCGGAAACCTCATCGATGTGGATAATCTCATCGGGAGTGTAAGCGTATCGGAAAGAAATAGCTTCAAGTGTTGCCTCAGCCTGCTTCTGAAGTGATTCATAACTGCCATCAGCAGCCTGTTCAGCTTCATAAAGAGCCTTTGATGAAGGAGTAGAATACATCCAGTCGCACTTATAAGAATTGTAATCTGTTCCGTTGTAAATGAAGTAGTCACCGCCGGCAATCTTACCTAATGACCATTCCTTTGTAGCTTCTGTAACCTTTTCAAATGCTGCTGCAGTATACTCTACAGAGTTTGCACCGCTGTTCCATGTGTAGGTGTAAGTGGTCAACTCACCGAGTGCTTTTCTGTCAGCCAATGAACCCTTGACGTAAACTACCGAGCCGATGTCTGAAGCCCCGTTGTATACATCGGCGTCAAAGTAAATACCGTAAATACCTGCCGGGTTTTCATAAAGGGTAGTGACGTCAACCGATGTTACACCTGTAACACTCTTCTTGTCATCCTCTATAATACCTACCACTGTGTAAGGTGCGATAGTGTATGTCTTGGTTGCGTCGAGTCCGCTAAACGTTGTACCCTCAACCGTAATGCCTGTGGGAGCGTTTGCCTTGGTGGCGGTAACGGTGTATGAGTCAAAGTAGAAGTAAATACCAAGGTTAGAAAACGACGTGCTTTCGGGAGACATTGTTACGACTTCCGCAAAGGGGAATACTTCAAAGCCCAAAACATAGCCTTTTTCTGGAAGACCCGCAATACTCTGAAAATCAATGGTAAAGCTGTTAGTTACGTTTATTTTGAACTGATATTGCTTTGTGAGACATGAGTGATTTGTTATGGTTCCGTCGGGATGCAAAACAACAAAATTCACTTTAGCTTTAGCATTTGTAACAAGAGATGAATTCTGTCCGCCTATCCTGAACTTAAATCCGCCAAGCTCTGATACTGTAGGAATTTCATCAGGGTTGAAGGCATATGCATAGCGAACCTTTGGAAGATTTTCCTTGTTCGTTGCTGTGTTAGTAGAAGCAGGGAAGAACCAGGTGGACATAATAGTCGATTTAAGGCATGAAACGTAGAATGTTCCCGCACTCTCTTCACTAAGGGGAGCAACAATGTCTCCTGTTGACCAGCTATTGATCTTTGCCCATTTTACCGGATAAACGTTGTATTTTCCGTCCTCTGAGAAAATAATGTCTTGCTTTTCTGCTATTGTGCCCTGGATGTAGCAAATGTTGGAGTGGACGGAATTTGTGTAATAATCGTTACCCTTAAAATATATTGCGTAAGTTCCTGGTTTGTTTTCAAAGCTTGCGGCAACGTTATATTCAGTAACACCGGTAACGGTCTTTTCAAGAGTTGTATCAATTCCGTTGAGTGTATAAGGGGCTATTGCATAAGTCTTGCTTGCATTGAGTCCCTTGAAGGTTGTGCCTTCAACAGTAATACCTGTGGGAGCATCAGCCTGAGGAATGTCAATGACATATGATGTAGCGGGGTGAACAAGGTATCTTGTACCTGTTGTTGAGGTTGATATTGCAACGTTTGCAAAATTATCAAGATTTGCATAAATCATAAGCTTGAAGCCTACAAGATAGCCGTCATCAGGCAGATCGTCTACCCATTTACCGCTTGTTGACTCTTTGTTTTTAAAGTCTACCGTCTTTGTCACGGTATTACCTAATTTTGATGCAACGTGCTGATATTTGTACTCGGTTACAACACCGTTGCTATCCATTACGAGTGCAATAAATTCGGAAACCTGATTATTGTAAGTAAATCCGCCACGCTGCTTACTTACCTTATATGAGTATTTATTTACTTCAGAAATAGGAATGATTTCATCAAATGCCATATTATACTGAAGATGTGTGTTCTTAAGCTTACTTGAGCTGAGCATATTCGCAAAAGCAGTTGCCTTTGATTCGTCGGTTGCATCGGCGGCAGAATAAGCTGTATAAAGTGTCTTTGCCTGTGCATTCGATATGTGGTCACCTGTTGTACTGATACCACCACTAAAGGTTGAGTGAGTACTCCAAGAGCCTACGTAGCTAAATGAACCTGGGGTCTTTGTTGTACTTAACTTATAGTAACCGCTTGAATTCTTATCATGAAGGTTCTGACGGTTTGCATAAGCGCCTCTTACGTAAACCAGAACAGCATCGGAGTTGTTAATATCAACACCGTTACCTTTTATATAAATGCCGTAAAGTCCTGCCGAGCCTTCGGGAAGTGTGTAAGAAGTAACACCCTTGACTTCAATAGCTTGAGCGTTATCTGCACCCACTATGCTGTAAGGCGCTACTGCATAAGCGGTGTTTTTGTCAAGTCCGTTAAAGGTCATTCCGTCGGCTGTAATACCCTTCGGAGCTTCCGCCTTAGGAATATCAACGGTATATGTAGATGGCATAGCTACGAATCTGAGTCTTTCGGAGTTATTGATCTCATCAACACTTGCCTTTGTGGTAGTGAGAGTTATATCTTCGGGATTATCGATGCCATCGTACGGATATACTCTGTAACCTACAAAGTAACCGTCCTCGGGAAGTGCAACGTCCCACTCAGCTGTCTTGAAGTTAAAGGTTGCATAGGATACTGCACCTGTTTTCATGGTTATACCGCCGACGCTTGTAGAGTGTGTTGTGACGTTTCCTTCTTTGTCCATTACGTATGCTGTAAGGCGGTATGCATTGTTGTTTATAGTCATTGTTATTTGGCTATAAACTGCATTCAAATAGAAGCCGAATTTCAATGAAGAAACATCTGAAATAGGAGTGATACTACCGGTGTTAAGGGCATAAATTACGTGTTGGTTTTGCTCCTTAACCGTATTGATCATTTCTGCTATGATATCAAGCTTTTTCTCTGCAGCAGTTTTGCCGCCTTCGGTTCCATCGGTATCGTCGGTTGCTGAGAAATATGCTTTGATAAGTCGGCTGATCCACTGGGTATCGGAATAGAAGTATGTCTCAGTGGGTGCACCTATCCATCCGTTTGAAGAGAACTTGCCGGGGTAAAACAAGCCCTTACTGCCGTCATCAATGAAGGGGAGTTTTCCGTCAGCTTTTTGATAAATTGCTTCTCTTTCACTTACAAGACCGTAAGCGTAAGCAAGAGCTTGTGTAGCAAAGTTGTCGTTAGATACTACGTAAAGTCCGGAAAGCTTCTTATTGTTCTCATCGGTAAGCTGAAAAGCACTCTCTATATCGAAACTGTAGCCATTACCTGCACTGTTGAGGGTAACAGGTGCGGCATAGTAGCTGCCATCATAGCCCATTATTCTTCCAATAATAGAAGGCGTATCTTCACTTGTGAAGTCGAGTGTTATGGGAGCACCCTCCACAAACCACATATTAAGAGGAGTTACAGAAATTGTATAATCAGTTGAGTATTCAAGAGTATCAAAAGAGCATGTGAAAGAAGTTCTCTTAGTCTTCAGGAAATAGTCGCTTATGATTTTCTTGGTAACTGTTTTTCCTGTGTTTTTATTATACAAATCAATTTTGTAATAACCAACAAGATTATCCTCACCATCTGCACCGGGAGTAGCTTCGGGGAAAGAAATAGAAATGGTCTTTGTTGTCAAAGACGTAACAGTAATAGCATCATCCTCATTGTACACAGGAGCTACACTGTTGGCTTCACGCAGAGCGTAAGTGAACTTATATACGTCGGTGTCGATTTCGTCCTCTGCTTTTTTGCTTTCTTCGATCATAGCAGGGATATCAAGTACCCAGTCGCCTTCCTCAAGATAGGATGGAGTTGAATCTACGTAAAAACGCTTAAGAGTAACAACGTTTGTTTCAGTGTCAACCTGCATAAGATATGCCTGAGAAGGAAAGGCTTTATCATGGCGCTGAGTTGCATAAGGATTGGAAAGATTATTTCCGCCGTGAACAGAGCTGGTGTAAATAAACGTAGCTCCGCCTTTTACCTGATAGATAGAACGTGGGTCGGATGTGGGGTAGTGCATATGTCCGTCAAAAACGATAATTCTTGGTTCTGACTTTAAGAATTCCACAAATTCATCGGAATGTCTTGTTGAGCCCGAGCCATGAAGTGTACCGTCTATGGGGTGGTGGATAAGCACAAATACCGGCTTTTCGGTACCGTCTTGAAGAGCAGCGGTAATTTCATCCATTACGTACTGCTCCTGTTCTGCTGTCATTTTACCGTCATAAGTGTTTGGTCCGCCGGTAATGAAATGATAACCGCTAAAAACGTGATGGCTTTCAGGAGCATAACCAACCTGCTCGGTAAATACCTGTCTCGAAAGCGATGCCATGGGGTCGGCATTTGCATTAAGAGGGAACTCATGGTTACCCATAGCAAAAGCAAGCTTGTCCTCTGCTATAAAGTAAGCCAAATCGGCATTGTTTTTAACGATGTTGTATGTAGCCGCTACGGGCGTATCGTTGGTGTCAAGGTAAGCTATATCACCTACCATCGCAATACCGTCGATGTTCTCGTTGCCTCCTGCAAGAGTTTCAAAGTTGTTCATTACGTTTGTCATGTAAGACGTAACGTTGTGGATGTCGGAAAAGACACCGAAGGTCAGAGTCGTTTTCTCCTCGGTTTCCGTTTCCTCTGCAAATGCAGCGAATGACAACAGCATAATAAACGCCAGTGTCAATACCGCAAAACGCAAAAACTTGTTTTTGAACATATTTTCCTCCTTATTTTATCCTATACGGATTAATATACTATAGGTAATAATAATTTTAACATGATATTAGATTTTAGTCAAGATTTTTTGGCTTGTCTATTTTATAAAAAAATCAGACACATCATTGTGTAAAAAATCTAAAAACGATGTTCTTTTCATCGTTTTGTAATCAGAAAGGAATCTATTTGTCAATATTCTTTAAAATACGGTGCAAAATTATTAAAACGTATTTACAACCCTAAAAAAGCGTGTTATAATTTTTACAAGAAAAAAAGTAGCAAGGCAGATTTATGTAAATAACACTCGTTGGGCATAATACAACAGCATTATTACTTCCTTAGCGAAAAAAGACTAATGACTGCATAGATAATGCCGGCGCATCGGTTACGGAATAGGAGCACAGTAAATGAAAAGGGTATACTTCGTATTGCTATTTCTTTTGCTTATTTTATTTTGTGTTACAGTTTCGGTGACGGATCTATCGGAAGAACTTTCGTTTACTTTCAATGAATACTGTCGTTCGGATGCTGTGATTTCTGTTTTGCCTTCAACTTACGAAGCAACAATTTTCTTCCCTTTGGACATGAAAGCTTCGGATCGAGGTGGCGTTATATCCGGTAACTACAAAGACTCTTCAAACCAACGCTTCAACTTTGAAATACACAAAAACGGAAATCCAAGACTCTACGTAATAGACGAACACCAAAATACATACTAATTCGGTTGCGATCGGAGGGGATCTGCGAACAGGCAAAACAGAGTACAATGTTTGTGCTTGTGGGAAACGCTTTCTTGACATCGATGCTACAATTCCCATAGATGAAGGTATTGACGTTCAGCCTCTCGGTCACAACGGAAAGGACAAGTGGCGTGCAAGTGAAACCGGCCACTACCACTACTGTGACAGATGCGGCAATAATTATGGTAAACTCCCGCACCTTGACGAAAATGCCGACGAAACCTGTGACGTATGTGAATATAACGAAAATGTATGCAATACGCCGCCTTCTGTGGAAAAGAATAAGTCTTACGTTGGTATTATCGCAGTGAGTGCTTTATTGATACTTGCGATTATTTTATTAGCGATAATTATAAAAAACAAAACTCAACTTGATAAAAAATAATAGAGAACATCGAACTATTACGTATTAAATACAGTTTAACGATAATAAAAAATAAGGAGAACAGGAATGAAAAAACTCGCATTACTATTAACACTTCTCGCACTGATTCTTTCAATTGCCGTATCTGCCGATTCGGTACCGTTTGAAAAGAATTACGTTAAGGACGGAGACTTTGTGCTTACAAGCTTCCACGCTGTAAGAGAATTTACAGCGGAAGGTAAGGATATTACGCCTCTTGAAGATGCTTGCTATTGGCTTGGCATCAATAAGGACAAATTCAATATCAAGTACACCGGTTTTGTGGGAAGAATATCCAACGGAGCTCGTTATACCTACGGTAACTGGGCTGTTCCCAACGGCAAAAAGGGAGACAAGCAGGCTCTTGTCGATATCAGTACATCCGACGAGAGATGGATATACGAGTTTGATAACGTAAAGAAAATGGGCACTGTGCTGACCGATTGCGGCTTACCCTACGGTGTAACTCTGTCGCTTAGTGAATACGTAAGCGGCGGTATGTACCGTGAAAACATAATGCAGAATATATTCGAGGCAGACGATTTCGTTGACGATTGTGAATACGTGGAGTTCATTGAGCATAACGTTAATAACTTCTGCCTGATAATAGAGAACAACAACGAAAGATATCTCATATTCCAGCTTGAGGCTTACCCGGGTAAGCTTGTTGTTGAATGGTTTAACTCCGTAATGGAAGCCAATCCCGACAAGCGTGCCATTGTCTATACTTACTCGCTCATTAACGAAATGGGGGAAATGTATACTCAGCACTCTTGGTCATTGCCTACAAAAGAGTGGCAAAAGACTTATGGTGATTACAACACGACAGTAAAGACCAACCTTCTCAACGTAGACAATGCTCGTGAAGGCGATCAGCTTTGGAATGATGCCCTTTCACTTCACGATAATCTTCTGTGCGTTGTAACAACAAACGCGGCAGTAAAGAAGGACATTGTAACCAAAGTATATCAGAACAAAAACGGATACGATGTTCTTACAGTTGTTGCCAATCTCACAGAAGGTTACGGACCTGAAAAGAGAGCATTCCCAATCTTTATGAAGATATCGGGTGATAACAGGACTATCGATTTGCGCTATGCAGACACAGCCGCTTCATCCTACGTCAAGGAATCTGCGGTTACTGTAACTCTTGATAATATTGCGACCCTTCCCGAGCCCGAACCCGTTACAATACTTCCCAAGATACCGTATCAGTATAACGGACTTAATTCTGCTTATATCAATGGCTACGCAGATAACCTCTTCCTTCCCGGAAATAATATGACAAAGGCTGAGGCTTGTACTATTTTTGCAAGACTGCTTCTCGGCACTCAGAATATTCCCGACGGATACGTAACACGCTTTGCAGACGTCAGGGAAGGGGAGTGGTATTATAATGCAATTGCCTATCTTGACCAGACAGGATTCTTATACACTGTTGAAGGTGATACCTACGATCCCAATGCAAAGATAACCAGAGCTGAGTTTGTCGAGCTGGCTTATCTGTCCTGCATTCTTTCGGAAGCAAAGACAGTATCCTTCAAAGACGTTGATAAAACCAATAAGTACTATACGTCTATTATGGCTGCGGCTTCTTCGGGACTTGTAAACGGATACGGAGACGGTACCTTCGGACCTGACAGAACTATTACCAGAGCAGAAGTAGTAACCGTCATTAACCGAATGCTTGGACTGGTTGCTAACAACACTACAGTAAACAAGGCAAAGCTGGAGAAGGTGTTTAACGATATTTCAGGTCACTGGGCAGAATATCAGATACTTATGGCATCAAACAGTAACGTAAAGGGTGCTTATCACGATAAGATCAACAAAACAGCCTTTACTGATGCAAAAAACACTATCTCGTTTGAGAACAAACACGTAAGAGTAACTATTGCCAAGAATGGCGGTAACGTTACAGAGTTGATTAATCTTGAAACAGGAGAAAACGTTGTTGCGGCATCTACTCTCCCTGCCTTTTCATATCTTATTACAAATTCCAACACCAACCTTGCGCCAAAAACAGTTGAGCTTTGCGAGGATGGACGACTTCTTATGTCCTTCAAGGGAGGATACAAGGCATACTTCATTGTTGAAGTATTCGACAACTTCTTCACAGTAGCATTGGACACAAATCTTCCTGCTTCACTGAAGGGAGCTGTTGTCGTGTCTCTTGCAACCACAGAGGAATACAACTACGAAAACGGTTCATACAGACTTGGTGCGCTCCCCATGCACACAAATACCAACAGTGCAAATAAGGCAAACGGTATTTCTAAGGCAGTTATCGGACGCACGTATACCTTTACACCTCAGACAATAGGTGCGAAGATGGGTATCTTCTTCGGTAAATACGAAGATTCCCGAGATTTCCTCAAGGAGATTTCAGATGCCATTGACCCGAGCGTTGGTCTTACGTCCAAGGCAGGCGGTCCATATGCGCTTGATCATCCTGATCTTTATCAGGACTACGTTATGTCCTCTTCGAACATAAACATTGATTCGATAGAAGGCATAACCAAAATGATGGCGAAATACTCTATCGGACAGCTTGACGTTAACCAAAGTGCATCAACCTTTTATCAGGGCGACTTTAACTTCGTAAGCGCTCTTACAGAAGAAGAAAAAGAAAAGGGCGTGTTCGGAACAGGCGCTATGTTCAAGGAAAGAATAGCAGACGTTGCCCATGCAAACGGCGTACAGTTAGGGCTTCACACATATTCTTCTCTTGTTGCAAAAACCTCTACCAATATTCTTTCAAACCCCACCTATCAGAAGCAGCTTGCTTATGCTGATAAGGTATACACTGTAAGAGGCAACCTTGCAAAGGGACGTAAGGTCATCAAGACCAATGAGGATGCTTCGGACTTCGAGATCGGCGACTCCGCTATTCCGTGGAACGGTCCTTACACAAGATACTTACTTATCGACGAGGAGATCATTCTCGTTAAGCAGGGCACGACACAGGGCTTCCTTGACGTAAAGAGAGGTCAGCTTGGCACAAAGCCTGCACCTCACGAGGACGGAGCGGAAATACGCCAGCTTCTTTGTCACTACGGTATGTTCCAGCCCATCCCCGGCTCTGATCTTTTTTATCACGTTGCAGACCTTACCGCAAAGGCGTTCAACGAGGGCGACTTTGATATGATATATCTGGACGGTTTTGAATCCTTTGCAAGAGACACCTTTACAACAGCAGAGGAAAGATACTATTACTACGGAGAATTTGCAAGAAGAGTTGTATCCCAGTGTATCAAGCCCCCATACGTAGAGTACTCCTGCGGAGCTCCTACTTATCTGTGGAACGCAAGAGGACGAGGCGGTGCTACGGACCACGCAAACAAAGCGTTCAAGCAGCATACAAGCGTTCACCTTAACAGTAACATCAGCCTTATGAACAACTATTACACGGCGACGTTCGGCTGGTTCGATTTCAATCCCGACGTTGATACACTCTACAAAAACACTCTTTACAAGACAATATTCAGAGATGACCTTGATTATATGGGCTCAATGGCTGTTGCGTGGAACATTTCAAACGTTAACAGCTCCTTCAAAACCATGGACAATCCCAGGACAGAGGACAATTTCGCATACTACTCCATATATACCAAGCTTCGTCTTGCAGGATACTTCTCACCCGAAGTAAAGGAACAGCTCAAAAACGGTGAATATGAATACAAGGTATTCCGTCAGGGTGACGGCAGTTGGGCGTTCAAGGAAATGAAGTACTCCTATAACAGAATCTTTGATGACACAGATGACCTGTACGTTACAGGCAAGGATATCAACCCCTTCGGTGAACAGACACCTTACGTAAGGATTGAGCAGAGATACTCCACCCTTGGAGAGAACGAAATGGTGGTGCTTAAACTTGATGAAACGGCTGATATCAAAACGCTTGAAAAGAAGCATCCCATCGTTGTTAAAAACATTGCAGATAAGATAACCCTTAAGGTGAGAGTATATGGCAACGGCTCGTCTACAGATGCTATCCTTATTCAGCTTGGTTCGGTATATACCACAGAAGAAGGCCGTACCGATTATCTGATACCTCTCAATTTCACGGGATGGAGAGAATTCATTCTTGCCGATGCCGACAATGCTGACTACGGTTCATACGAGTTCGCAGGAACGTACCATATCGGAACTCTCAACTACGCAACCTTCCGTGCAACTCCCAGTATGTCCAAGGTAAACAGCTTTACGATCAGACTTTGCGGTGAATGTAAGGGTGTTAAGATGGACGATATCAGAGCTTGTACCACGATCGATGCTCCTGTAAAGAATCCTTCGGTTACCGTAGGTGACACAAAGATTACCTTCAACACCGAGCTTCATAGCGGTGAGTTTGTTGAGTACTATCCCGAAACTGGTAAGGCATATCAGACATACTATGATTATACATTTAACGAAGCAGGTACATACGTATCCGATAAACCTCACGTTAAGGAAATAACAACGACAGGTACTCTTACGGTTCCTGCAGGTGAATTCTCATATACGTATGACGGAGAAGCACTCACAGAAGCTCCCACACGTGCACGTGTTGCTATCGGTCTTGGCGGTAAGACCATTGCTAACCCTGACTCCTGGACAGCTCCCAAGGTAGATATTCCTCAGGAATTCATCGATTACAATCTCGGCTAAACATAAGGCAGGAAATCTCCTCGGAGATTTCCTGCCTTGTTCTTACTATGAAACCCAAAAATATGAGCTAAGATACTTTTTAAGTAAAGATATCTTAGCTCTTTTTCAATTTAGTGTTGCTTTTTTTCCGTACTTATGAAATTTTTATCCTTATTTCTGTTCCACGAAGATATTTACACCCTTTGTTTCGTCATACCAGTTAAATGTGTAAAGCTTACCGTCGGAAAGATACTGACGGGGACAGGTGTTGTCAAACCAGTCTACAGGCTTCATTGTAGTGCCCTTATCTGCTATCTTAAATGAATTTGAAAGTCTCTTCTTGTCTGCGTCTGTGAGCATTCCGGGTGTAATCGAGATAAAGAGGCTTGTTCCCGAAAGAGCGCACGCTTCGAAAAATCTTAAATTCATTTCTGTTGAAACGTGCTCGGTTATAGCAGCACAGTCCGGGTCGGTTATGAAGAAGGTGTTGTTCTGAGGAAGTCTGAAGGCAAGAGAGTTTATGCCCATCTTTCTTGTCTTGTTCCAATCAAATCCGCTGGTGTCAAGACCACTTCTTGAAAGCTGATGGATGCCTGCTGCAAGGTGGTTGTAGGTATTACACCCCATGATCAACGTATCTCCCGCAGCCTCTTGTATGGTGGTATAAAGCTTCTTTATAATCTCGGCGTTGGTAACGCTTGTGTCGTCAAACTGCCATCCGTCATCTGTGATATGGTCCTGAAGATATATTTCATCATAGATATCAGCAGTAAGCATATCGGGAGCAGTAAAGTCATACTTTATCATTTTGTAGCCATCGTTAGCAATTCCTGAAACCACACCTGCCACGTAATCAAGTACCTCAGGCTTTGAAGGGTCAAGGAAAAGTCCGCCGTCAGCACCCAGATGTCTTGGATGATAAAGGCTCTCGTGGAATTTTTCTTTTGTGAGCAGCGGTCTAATCCATATACCCGGGTCACATCCCATCTCGCTCATTTCGTGAGCAAGCTCCTTCATGTTACCAAACTTTTCGGAGGGAGTCCAAGGTCCTCCGTTATAAGTGTCATGAAGCGCCTGCCATCCGTCGTCTATAAGCATAAAGGGGCGGTTTTTAGTACCTTGGCAAAGCTCAGCTGTAATAGCAGTATCAACAAGAACACTTTCTCTTGAAATATTTCCGTATGCGTAATACCAGTTGTTCAAGCCGAAAATAGGTCGTGTGGGAAGATTGGGCTTTTCACACATGACCTTACAGAATGCCTGACATGAATCAAATGCATCCTCTCCGTCCTTGCCCTCTCTTTCAACAACTGTAGCACAAACAAGACTCCTCTTGATTTTTACACCGTTACCGCCGTTTCTGATATCAAGGGTAAGTGTTACACCCTCCTGGTCAAGCTGCCAGAAAACAAAGCTGTTAGGACCTGTTTTTACGCCGTAGCCGTGAGTAAGCTTTCCGTCAAAGCACTGGATGTACCATGCATAGTGCTTTTCGGGAATTACAGGCATCCAGCCCATATCTCCGAATTCAACACCGGGGGAGTCACCAAGCATTCTTTTTACGAATGTGAAATCATCGTTCCATCTTACTCTGATTCTTGAAACAGGCTCTGCTGTTTCCACAGCAACAACGTCAAGTGTGTCACCGTTTATCACTACCTCAACTTCAGCAGCCTCGGTCGAAAACTTTGCGTCCTGCTTTTTTGAGGTTTTCCATCCATCCTTTGTCTGTATCTCTACAAAATCAGGAATTCTTATAATAGACTTAAACATATATGCCTCCTAAGAAAAATTCATTTCTGTCTGTGATTATACATTATTTTGGTAAAAAAGTCAATGCGTTTGAATAAAAGATAGCAGTGATACGTTAACAATATAAAAGATATCCTGTAATTGTTACGCAAGAGTCAATTTGTTTAAAATAATTGATTTTAATTGTCTTTTATCCTCAAAAACCTTTGACTAATCTGTGTGCATATATCTTTGCGGACAGTGAAAATCTTCTGTGGCTTGTACGTTCAAAATACAATCTGTAAAGTCATACGTTCCCTTTATCCAATAAAATGCGTTTTCGGCAGGTATATGATCAGGTTCAAAATTAAGTTTTACTATATATTCTCTTCCGTATTCTTGGCATTTTACTTTGACGTTGCTGCCGTTTGCAGAAATTATATACGTTCCTATTCTGACATCGGCTGTTGTAATCTTTTCGTCAAATCCATTCATAGCATTAGCATTTATTGCTATAGGAATATATGCAAAATTCAACTCATAAATATTGATTTTGTTCAAGTATTCTTTTAGTTCGTCAGCTGTTAGTCCTGCTTTCTTGTAATCGTCTGTTGTATGAGTAGCCAACCAATCGGCTGTATAAATCTCGCCGTTATGTAATAACGCATACGGATTTGCAAAGCATTCGTTTACTTGTTTTATATCTTCGGAGTAAAGAGACTCTATTTGTTTGTTGCTAAAAAGCATTCCGCTTTGTGCATTTGCTTCCAAAAGTGATTCTTTTGATATACCCATTTCACTTACAGCTGTATACAACGTCAATTCCCACAAAGATCTTTCTCCACTTTCAAATTGTTCCATCCAATTTGAAAGAACTGTCGGGTCAACAAGCTCTGCTACAAAATCAATCAGACCGTAAAATTCAAATATATATCTTGTTCTGAAACTTGAACGATTAGCCTCTGTTAGATTGAGATCGGTATTGGTAGGCGCAGTCTCAAACACTTTCCACTCTTTATTATTAATCATATATTTTATCTGACTGATTTTTACACCGGGATATATAGTGCCCTTTATGTGTTCCTTGTTAAACGGCACTTTTAATGGTTTATATTCACTATACTCATAAGTCAGAGACGGAATATCGACATAACAGGCTTTTCCTCTTGTTTCTTTTTCAACGTTGTATTCAGATATTACAACCGTATTTCCGTCAATACTAACGTCTACGGATGTACCGTAACTGCCTTGAACGCTTCCCTCAATACCAACCGCCTTTATAAAATCCACAGAAAACTTTATTTTGTTTGCTTTCAAATCATAACCAAATAAACCAAAGTCTCCGTAGAAAATAAGCAAATCATTGCTTTCAAAAGCAATTTCAACACCTACTCCGGAACTTGCTTCTAAATCCAATGGCTGATCAACTGAAATTTCCGAAAGATTTGCTCTCATGCTTGGATTATTGTCTTTATCGTTGATGATTTTTGCGTTTAATATCCCACCGAAAATAAAAGCTGCACCAATAAGCACAGACGCTACTGCCAAGGAAACAAAAGCAACCTTTTTGCTTATACGTTTTTTGTTTTTTATTATTTGAAACCTTTTCTTGAGCATTTCTTTACTGCCTGCCATTCCGGTAGTTAATGGTACACGTTTAGTACTACTATCGGAAAGAAGTGCGATAATCGTATTTACGTAAGACAGCTCACTTTCTCTTGTCATATCTTTTACAACCAATGCATCGCATGAAATTTCACATTCCTCATCAAGCTGCTTGCAGATAAAATAAACAGCCGGATTAAAAAAATGTATGCATTTTACTATGACGGAAAACCATTTGACAAGTATATCATGTCTTTTGTAGTGTATCATTTCGTGAAGAATAATGTTGTTGATCTGTTCTTCGGAAAGCGTAACGTCAGGAAGAAGTAATACAGGCCTAAAAATTCCCGTCATAAAAGGCGAAGAGGTATTGTTGCTAACTCTTGCAGATACTCGCTTTGAGATGTTTTGGTGAATATCTGTAGGATAAGAAGTTTTGTTGGTTTGGAAAATAAAAACAAAGTATTTGACAAATTTATATGTAAAAACGGACGATGCAATAATTAGCCATGCAAAAGATATCTTCGGCATAATATGTTCTAAGGAGAGCTTTTTGTCTGCGGATTCTTTCTTTACATTAGTATCCTCTAAATCGGTTTTGCGTGTCTGTTCATCTTTATCAATTGAAAAATCTGCATCAAATGGCGACATTATTACGTCTGATGCTTGAAATTGAGGTGTTTGCAAATTTGTAGTTTGTGAGAAAAATTCACTGTCTTTTTCAGGAAGAGTTACCCTGACTGGAAGTATCATAACTGCAAGAACACAAACCCAAATATAATAATTCCATGATGCTGAAAATGATTTTCGTGTGATCGGCTTTAAAAGTAGCAATATTGCCGCAAGAACAGTTCCGATAAGCGATGTGATAACAACACTTACAAATATTTTTTCAAGCATAATTATTTCTCCTTGTTCGCTTTTTTGCTTTATAGGAAATTTCTCGATTATTACGCCCTCGCCGTTTTTCGTTGTAGGGCTATACTCAAAAGTTACGATAGGCGAGCATTGCCAGCGGAGGCTCTCCGCTTTTTCATATGCTAGGAAATTGCATTAAATCAACCTCGCCGTTTCACTTTTTTGAACATATGCAAAGCTTAGGATAGGCGAGAATTGCCAGCGGCTGCTAGCCGCTTTTTCACAGTACAGCTTTCCTTTTTAGTGTAGCTTATCTCAATGTCTCAAAATCCTTAGGTTCAATTATCAAAAATTGCACGAAGTTCTTCTATATCTTCTTTGGACAGCTTTTCGCTTTCAAACAGAGACACTGCGAATTCTTTAACCGAGCCGTGATAAAGGTTGTTTATAATGCTCTTTGTTTTTGCCTTTCGGTATTCTTCCACCGGAATAATAGGTGTATAATAATAAATCTTACCTTTTTTTTCGGTTGATACAGCTCCCTTTTCTACAAGTCTTGTAAGGAATGTTGCAATTGTAGTTTTCTTCCATCCGTGCTTTTCAACGGCTTTTCCAATTTCTGCAAAAGTTATTGGTTCATTTGAGTTCCACAGAACCGCCATTATTTCCATTTCCGAATCGCTTATGTTAATGTTTCCGATTGACATTGTTTTACCTCCAATTATGTTTTACATTTGTAGTACACATATATTCTACATCTGTAGAACCATTTTGTCAATACTTATCGAGAAATTTTTAAAAAAACAATAGTTTTACAAGATTTTTCAAAACTTACAAAAGTCATTGACAAATAATTTTTTGGATAGTATAATTGAAAAAAAGCGTGGAGGTATTTTTATGAGAAGGCCCGAGAAAAACTATGAATTCAGACATAAAATGCTCAAAATTCACCGTGAGGACATACGTGACACAAAGCTTGTGCCAAGCTTTGACGAAATCGAAATAAAAGACGGCTTTATCATCGATATATCAAGAGCTAAAACCGAAGTAACACTTACTGCTGCAAAGGATTTGCAGGATTACCTTCTTATATCCATGGGAGTCTCTGTGTTGATCGATACAAAGGGCGGTATATCGGGAGATCGTATTTCCGTTGATATTTCTCCCGATACACTGACGTTGGCAAAAGGGTATATGGGCTACAGGCTCTCTTTTGATAAAGGAATAAAAATAGATGCCTTTGATGAGCGCGGTGTTGCTCAGGCGTTCTATTTCCTTGAAGATATGATGACACTCAGGTCGTCTCCGTTTATAAAAAAGAACGTAATCGAAAACAAGGCTATGTACTCTCCGCGTATGATACATTCGGGATTTGGTATCGATCAGTTCCCGGACTGTCATCTTAGAGATATTGCACACAGCGGAATGGATGCAATTCTTGTTTTTACAAAGGACGTAAATACAACAACTTGTGGATTTCTTGACTTTAATGAGCTTATCGTACGTGCTGCAAAATACGGCATAGATGTGTACGCTTACAGCTATATGAAAAGTAAATTCCATCCTCTTGACGACGGGGCAGAGGAATACTACGAATCAACTTATGGCAGACTGTTTGAAAAATGTCCCGGACTCAAGGGCGTAGTGCTGGTGGGTGAGTCGGTAGGCTTCCCCACACGTGACGAGTTCGTTGTAAACGGCCGTGACATATCCTCAAGCTTCTGGCCCTGCACCGACTATCCTCAATGGTTGGAGTATATAAAGAAAATAATCAGACGGCACAACGAGAATGCAGATATAGTTCTCTGGAGCTATAATTGGGGATGGGCACCTGAAGAAAACCGCGTTGCACTTATAAAGAATATGCCAAAGGACGTGTCACTCCTTGCTACCTTCGAAATGCACGAATCTTACAAAAAGGACGGCGTTACAGAGAGAAGTGCCGACTATACACTATCCCTTACAGGACCGGGAAGATACTTCATTTCAGAGGCAAAGGCGGCGAAGGAAAACGGCATACGTCTTTATTCTATGGTAAATACAGGCGGTCTGACTTGGGACTTCGGTACGATTCCTTACGAGCCTTTCCCATACCAGTGGAAAAAGCGATATGACAATATGAAAAAATGTCACGACGAATACGGACTTTGCGGAATTATGGAGTCTCATCATTTTGGATTCTATCCGTCGTTTATAAGCCAATATGCAAAGTACTGTTTTATTGAATCTACCTATGAAAAAGATTATCTGACAGATATCATCTCCGCAGAGTACGGACGCGAAAACGCAGAAGCCGTTGACAGTGCTTTGAGGGCATGGAGTGAAGCGATAACCTATATGATAGCAAACGGTGCCGACCAGTACGGCGGACTCAGAATAGGTCCGGGATATCCTCTTTGCTTGTGGGGAGAGCAGGTACCGCCCTGTGCGCCTCATGCTCATTTCGGCTCAAGAAAGAGTGTTATCTTCGTGGACTATTTGGGTTACGGAAGGACAGGGCACACAGACCTCAGTATGCCTCAAATACGTATACCTTACGAGACCGCATCCTTTATTAAGATGAAGGAGCTTATGGAGGAAGGAATCAGTATACTTGAGAAAATTGCAAACAAAAACGATAATCTTGAAGAACTCATAGACCTTGGAAAGTATATCAGATGTTGTCTTGTTACAACTATCAACGTAAAGCTTTTCAATACCGAAAAGGTGAAGTTTTATGCCGAGGAAAATCCTGCGGAAATGAAAAAACATCTCGACAGAATGGAAGAGATAGCGCTTGCAGAAATAGAAAACACAAGATCTGCAATTCCTCTTGTGCAAATGAACTCAAGGTTGGGCTGGGAACCCTCCATGGAGTATCTTGCCGACGAGGAGCATTTGCTCTGGAAAATTGCTCAGGTGGAAAAAATGTTAGCTGTTGACCTTGAGGAATTCAAGAAAACTATCAGAAATGACCTTTGACAACAAGTCTTAATAACGTCAAATTAAATAAATTGGACACATCACAGGCAACTGCCTGAACGATGTGTCCAATTTTTATGGGAACAAAAAACTAAAATTGAATATAACCCCGGAATAGTTTAAATTTCAATATCTATATACGCAGGGGAATGGTCAGAAATCGGAAGATAGTATTCAGGAGAATATCGCTCAAAACGTTTTACCGAACCTTGTTTCTCGCCAATAACGTAAATGTGATCGATTGCGGTTTCAAAGGGACGGTCATAATATTTTTCCTCGTATCCATCAGGAAAGCAGTAGTGGTAACCTATAGCCTCCTCTGCATAAACTGTAGCAATATCGTGAGCGTGACAAAAGCCTTGAGCTCTGACGTAAGTCATCGCTTTTGAATCATATCCTGTATTCATATCTCCCACAAGCACGGCAGGACAACGGTACTTTTTACGGTACTCTTCAATCTTTGCTACAACAGTTGCTACTTGACTCTCACGTGCTTCATCAGAGCCCTCTTGGTAATTACCGCTGTGTGATACGCCATTGGGTGACTTTTTCCACCACAGATGAGTTGTAACAAATATGAATATCTTACCGTTCTCTTTGAGACGGAATACACCTAGATTCCATGACTTTGACTTTACGTCGTTAAAGCTCCCTTCAAAGCCGCTTAAGTTTTCGGGGTATGTACCAAACTCAGAATCAATAAGCTCCAGCTTGTCCTGTCTGTATATGATAGGGGTATACCGTCCCCACACAAGAGTGTATTTTACCCCTTCCGTTTCAAAGCCTTGCTTTAAAAGGTCAGCCATCATTGATGATGCTTCCTGACAACCGATAACGTCGGGACATGTTTCTTGATACACTCGCAAGAGACCTCCAACGCGCGCTGATGCCGAACAATCCAACCCATTTTCTGCCCATTTTTCTGCATTGGTATCCCGATTCCAAATATTGTGTGTCATAAGTCTTATAAGCATAATACCACCTCCGTCGTTTTCAAAAGCCATATTATCGTAAATACCGTCAAGTACTATGGTTCTGCGTTTACTCCGCTGACCTCGGCAATCTCATTTAATACGTCAAATTGCTCCTGAGTTACTTCAATATGCTTGTCGGTTCTCAGAGCGTTTACGCCCGGACGTCCGGGTACTCTTCTCGATTGGCGACCGGCCATTGCTGATGGGTCTGCAATGGATGATGCCATAGAAATTAAAGCAACTCTCCCGTTGGGGGTATCTAAATATGCAGGTGCTGATGCTTCATCAAGGTTCATTACTACACCGGCATGAACAAAATCCGTTTTCTTTAATGCATCAAGCGTAGAAATAAGTCCACCATAACCCCAATCAAAGGTATGATTGTTTGCGAACGTCATCATATTAAAGCCGTATTCTTTGGCTATTCCTAACGTTCGAGGATCAGAATTGTGAAACGAGCCTCCATTGAAATAGTTTCCCCATATGCCATCACGATAAATAATAGACTCAAAATTAAAAAATCTGGCATCACCTTTGCATATATAGTCTTTGACTGTCTCAAAACCTTCATATTCGGTTGATATCATTCTTTGAATAAGCATATCACCAACAGCGGTAAATTTCATTTAGGTAATTTCATTATATTTTCCTTCTTTACGTATCGAATAGATTTATAAATATATTGTATCATAATTGTTATCTATTGTAAAGAGTTAATTCCTTACCTCAAATTTTGAGCCTACAATCATCCGAATACTTATTGCATCCCAATTCAAACGTTAAAAAAACATCTCAACAAGGCTTAAACTTTTTATCTTTTCACCTCGAAAAATATCAGACACATCATTCATGATTTCTCAAAAACGATGTGTCTGATTTTTATCTTTTTAGAAGGTATTTTAGATGTAAAAAACTTTAGTTAATCAATATCCTTGATGGGCATAAAGTCCTCAAGGGGAACTGAACTCTGGATGCCTGTGTAGGGCTCGATAACCGGGAGAGCATTGCTTTCTCTCCACACGTCCTTGCCGTCCAGAAGGTTTGCGGGGGTATGGGGCTTATTGGACCAATAGCGGTCTGCGTTGGTATAGCTGGTGTATGCCGCCGTTCCTCCGATACCTATTGAGAAGAACTTGTTTGTCGTACCTCCGAGGTAGCCTCTGGAATTGTTGTGGAATTCGTTAAGCGATTGATACCAGCCTATATCGTCTGCATCAAGGCTTCTGTACGCCACGATAAGCGCCTGCTCAATGGTGCAGGTGTTGTTGGGTGCTATTGTAGTGTCGGACGTACCCTTTATAAGTCCTAGAGCGTTCATAAATTCCATTGGCTTTACAGCCCAATCGGGAATCTGTTTACTGTCGGTATAGTTTGCCAAAGCCGAATCGTATACCGTATATCTTATATCCGAATTGTTGCGGACGTATTGAAGTGTGCGGTAGAGGAAGGTTGCCATCTGTGCGCGTGTAAGTGTATCCTTTGGTGAGAAGGTAGTGGGGCTTGTACCGTTGGTGATACCCGCCTTGATAGCCTTTCTAACGTATATGCTGTCCGTATCAGTGAATGAGCCTGCAGGAGCAGCTTCAAGCTCTTTGCCCAGCATTCTTTCTGCCATCTTTACTGCAACGGAAACGAACTGCTCACGGGTACAGCCCTTGGTGTAGTCGCCGCCGAGTAGTGCCTTGTCGGTAAGCTGAAGCTGAGTTGCCCAGCGCACCTCGTCGGTTGCCCAGCTGCTTAATTTAGCGGTAGTCTCTCTGTCGGAATGTACAGCGAAGCCGTCGGGAGCCGCCTCCTCGGTGGTTGCTACCATAACCATTTTGTTAAAATAGCTGTCCCAACTCTTCTTAAGACGCTCCATATGCCATTCATAAGTTACGTATTCATATCCGGGCTTTCCGTAATACTCGGCAAATTCCTTCTTGAAATCCTCCTCGGAGTAGGAGAAGAAGTCATCCTTGGGATTTATTCCGCAGTAGACACATTGCTTGAAGTATACCTTTTCACCCTTTGCATTGATGCCTGCAAAATTCTTATCCGAAAGCACTCTGTCGCCGTATACGTGCTCCATCTTTTCAATGCTGTAAACGTCATAGTGGTCAGCTTCTTTAAATGTGTGCTTGGGGTTATACTCGCAGGTGTTACAGAATTTGCAGGAATAGTAATAGGTGGTGGGGTGCTGACAGTTCATGTACTCTGCAACACGGTCGGGAGTTATTATGGGATTGATAAACTTATGACCGGGACACCACAGCTCTGCGGCTGATTCGCCCTTCTTGAACGCCTCGTACACGTCTCCCTCGTAAAGATACAACTGGAAGGTGACACCTGAATAGTTTTTTACCTCATCGGTATCAATTTCCTTTTGAGCCTTCGTATTAATAGAATACCAGCCGTCGGGACAAACGTCCTTTGACACAAAGACCTTGAAGGTTCCAACGTTGGCTCCTCCGCTTCCGTAATAGCTTTTTCGTACTCTCCCATCAAGTGCGGACAGGAACACACCGTCACGAGCAAGGTATTTACCCGACTCGTCTACCATACCAAATGCTATGTCGGGGGCGATCCATACCTCCTCCATTTCATGGCACCACTCGGGGAACTCACCGCCCTCTGCAATATCATAATCTATCAATACTCACTTCACGTAGCCTAACTGATACTCAGGATCCGCTCTGTTGTAATATAACGACAAAAAGGTGACAACGGGAGCCGATTTGTTTTTAAAGGCAAAATTCTTCTTCAGATAGTCCACAAACTCCTGATTG
>JAZSDT010000129.1:0-8564 GCA_045531285.1 Eubacteriales bacterium | reverse complement strand
TCCTTCACGAAAAACCGTTTAAGGGTGTTTCGGGCTCCGGTAAGCACGTAAATTGGTCACTGTCAACAGACACGGGAATCAACATTCTTTCTCCGGGCAAGCATCCCGAAAAGAATATTACCTTCCTGTTGTTTATGGCTGCTATGATTGCGGGAATAGACAAACACCAAGACCTAATGAGATTCTCTTGCTCAGGAGCGAGCAACGACGTAAGACTCGGCGGAGATGAAGCTCCCCCTACGGTTATTTCCGTATTTCTGGGAGATGAGCTTTGCAGTATTTACGATGCTATTGAAAATTCACACGGATTTGAACAGAAAAAAGCATCAAGCATGAATATGGGTGTTTCGTCAGTGCCCTCCTTCAAGAAGGATACGACCGACAGAAACAGAACCTCCCCCTGTGCGTTTACAGGAAACAAATTTGAATTCAGAATGTGTGGCTCTTCATCTTCTATTTCACGTCCGTCCTACGTTATAAATGCCGTTATGGCAGAGGAACTGTCCCTGATAGCTAACAGGCTCGACGGCGTAAAGGGAGATAAGAACCAAGAAATATTAAACATAATAAGGGAAATCATACGCGACCATAAGCGTATCCTTTACAACGGTAACAACTATTCTGAAGAATGGCGTGCCGAAGCTCAACGACGCGGTCTGACTGATATGCCAACAACTGTTGATGCCATAGAAGCCTTGAAGCGCCGCGAAAACATAGAACTTTTGTCAAAGCACGGTATTCTTTCCGAAGCAGAAATAGAGTCCAGATATGAAATCAACCTTGAAATGTATTCCAAGGTTATAAACATCGAATCGCTGACAATGCAAACCATGGTTGAAAAATCAATTATTCCTGCGGTAGAATCCTATTGCGGTAAGCTTGGACAGGACATCCACTACAGCGAGGTATCAGGCGGCATTATGACTTCCTCACGCAGCAAGTTAACTTCCGTATGCGAGAATCTTTCGCTTGCTTCAAATGCATTGGCAGCACTGAAAAAAGCTCACACCGAGGCTGTTGCTGTCGATGACTTTGTAAGCAAAGCAAGATACTATAAGGATGCGGTCATTCCCGCTATGAACATGCTGAGAAGCTATTGCGATACTCTTGAAACAATGCTTCCCAAAAACGCTTGGCCCTTCCCCGATTATACCGATTTGATGTATAGAGTTTAAATTTGGAGGCAAAATATGACAAACGAAAAGTTTTACTTCTACGAAGGCAACACAAACGTATATCTTGAGACCTTCATACTGAATGACTATCCCGAATTTTCAACACATACCCGTCCTATGATGCTCATTTGTCCCGGCGGCGGTTACGGCAGATGCTCCGCAAGAGAAGCCGAGCCAATTGCAAGAGCATATATGGCTGAAGGCTATAACACAGCCATTCTTTATTATTCTGTTAAAACGAACACAGATGAGCTTTATGACTTTGAAAAAGACGTAACAAAGCCTCATTACGAGGTTGCAAAGTCAATTTGTATCATCCGTGACAATGCTCAAAAATGGAATATTGACCCCAACCGAATAGCTGTTATAGGCTTTTCAGCAGGAGGTCACCTTGCGGGATGTGCTTCTATCCTTTGGGATGACGAAAAGCTTGTTAAGGCTCTTGGTTGTGAGAGCGGCTACAATAAGCCCGATGCGGCACTGCTTGTTTACCCTGTTATAACGTCATCGGAGAAGGCGCACAAGGGGTCGTTCAGAAATCTTCTGGGCGAGGATGAAAGCAACCCCAATTGGCAGCGTTATTCGCTTGAAAAGCACGTAAAGGCAGACAATCCTCCTACGTATCTTTTCCATACGTCAGCTGACGGTGCAGTACCCGTACAAAACTCCACAGACCTTGGAACAGCTCTTGCAAATGCAGGAGTGCACTTTGAGATGCACATTGTACCTGAAGGCGGTCACGGAATGTCAACCGGCTCAAGAGAGGTGCTTCCCGAAAAGAACACCTACAACGGAAGATGGGTACGTTGGTCTGTCATTTGGCTTGAAACAATTTTTGGAATTTAATTTTTTGAGGTGTTATTATGGCAATTAAACTTAAAACAGATTATCTTAACGGTTTCGTTGAGTCACACGAATACGAGCTTATTCAGTCGGCAGTTACAGCAGCACACGAAACACTTATTAAAAAGGGAGACCCTGCCGAAAAACCTATCGGATGGATGTCGCTTCCCGTTGATTATGACAAGGAAGAATTTGACAGAATTCTTCTTGCCGCAAAGAAAATTCAGAAGTCATGCGATATCTTTATTGCAATCGGTATCGGAGGCTCTTACCTTGGCGCAAGAGCGGCTATCGAATTTGTAAAGGGCGCGAACTACAACGCAAAGAAGAAGGACACTCCCGACGTGTATTTTGCAGGAAATACAATTGACCCCGATGCACTCAACGATCTTCTTGAGCTTTGCGAGGGCAAGGACGTGTGCATCAACGTAATTTCAAAGTCAGGCTCTACAACCGAGCCCGCGGCAGCTTTCAGAGTATTCCGTGAGCTTCTTGAAAAGAAGTACGGCGAAGACGGTGCAAAAGAGAGAATATTCGTTACTACAGATAAAAAGGACGTCCCCGGCAAGCTCAAGCATTTTGCTATTGAAAAGGGCTACGAAACCTTTGTTGTTCCCGATGATATAGGCGGTAGATACAGCGTTCTTTCAGCTGTAGGACTCCTGCCCATTGCAGTTGCGGGATGCGATATCAAAAAGATGATGCAGGGTGCTCAAAAGGCGATGAACGACTTTGCGTCCACAGATATTGAAAAGAACGACTGCTATAAGTATGCCGCTATCCGTAATCTTCTTCTTCGCAAGGGCTATGAAATTGAAATGTTCGTTTCCTATAAGCCTTCATTTATGTATATGAACGAATGGCTCAAGCAGCTCTTCGGTGAGAGTGAAGGTAAGGATAAGAAGGGTCTCTTCCCTGCGTCCGTAATCTATTCCACTGACCTTCACAGTATGGGACAGTATCTTCAGGATGGCAGAAGAATAATTTTTGAAACAGTTGTTGACGTACTTGAATCAAACTACAGTGTAAAGGTTCCCTTTGACGCATCAAATATCGATAACCTCAATTTCCTTGCTGACAAGGATTTCCACTACGTAAACAAGCAAGCGCTTCTTGGCACACTCGACGCTCACGTTTCCGGCGGTGTTCCCAACGTTGTTCTTGAGCTTGATAAAATGGACGAAGAAAACTTCGGTTATATCGTTTACTTCTTTGAGCTTGCATGTGCGCTATCGGGTTATATCGGCGGAGTTAATCCCTTCAATCAGCCCGGTGTTGAAGTGTACAAAAAAAATATGTTCAAGCTTCTTGGCAAGCCCGAATAATAAGCGTAAGTTTTACGTATATACACAAAAAAGACCCTTCGGGGTCTTTTTTGTATGCTAGGAAATTGCATTAAATCAACCTCATCGTTTGGCTAAGGTTTGGAATATATACAGGTTGCAATAGGCGAGCATTGACAACTAAGTCTGTTAATTTAAGTGATAATTGCCTGCAAAGGCAATAAAGATGTCATTGTATGTCATGCTATGTCAGTATAAAATATATATTGAAAGGAGATTTAATATGACATACAAAAAGAAAGCAAATACGTTAAACGAATTGAAGAAAAGAGTTGACGGATACTTTGAGTCAAGACTGGCTCCCGTAACCGACAAAAACGGTGTACCAATTACAGACGAGTGTGGAAAAATAATTAAAAAGGTTTCCTTGCCTTACACGCTGACAGGCTTAGCACTGGCTGTAGGCTGCGAAAGCCGTGACGAGCTTTTTACCTTTGAAGACCCCGAAATGAACAGATTTATGAAGATGTCTGTATTAAAGGTTGAAGAATATGCCGAAGAAAGACTTTTTAACAAAGAGGCTTTTTCGGGGGTAAAGCTATTTTTGGCTGTGAATTTTGACAGATGGCGAGACGGTGCCGATACCTGCGACGAGGACAGCTACGAGCTGCCCGAAAGCGTTCGGGGGTGGACTGTATGACAAGGGTTGAAAGGTATCTGAAAAACATTAAACCGTACCCAAAGCAAGAAGATTTTTTCAAAGCAAGTACAACAAGAATTGCATACGGAGGTGCAAGAGGCGGCGGTAAAAGCTGGGCAATGAGAACAAAGTTTATACTTCTTGCGCTAACGTATCCGGGTATACAGATATTACTGTTGCGACGGACCTTTCCGGAGTTGAGAGAGAATCACATAATTCCACTACAAAAGGCTCTGAAAGGAATCGCCGTATACAAAGACTCGACAAAAGAATTCACCTTCAAAAACAAAAGCCGAATAAAGCTGGGGTATTGTCTGAATGAGTCGGACATACTTCAATATCAGGGACAGGCATATGAGGTAATCGGCATGGAGGAAGCAACTCAGTTTACTTATATGCAATATATTGCTCTTACCGAATCAAACAGACTGTCGGGCAACACTGACGGTTTTATTCCCAGAATGTATTTTACCTGTAATCCGGGCGGTGTGGGTCACGAATGGGTAAAGAGACTGTTTATTGATAAAAACTATTTGGAAAACGAGAACGCCGACGATTACACCTTTGTGCCATCAACCGTATATGACAACGAGTATCTGATATTGAATAATCCACAGTACGTAAAAACACTTGAAGCCTTGCCGCCTCTCAGACGAAAGGCTATGCTGTACGGTGATTGGGATGCCTTTGAGGGACAATACTTCCCTGAGTTTTCAAGAGAAAGAAACGTTTGCCGTCCCTTTGAAATTCCTGAAGAATGGAACAGATTTATGGCTTTTGACTACGGTCTTGATATGACGGCGTGCTTGTGGTTTGCGTACCCGAAGGATAAATCAAGGCTTTACGTATACCGCGAGCTTTACTGTCCAAATTTAATTTTGAGTGAAGCGGCAAAGGAAATAAAATCAATGTCGGGCAACGAAAAAATAAGATGGAGCGTTGCAAGTCCCGACCTTTCGGGCAGACGGCAGGACAGCGGCAGGACGGGATTCGATATACTTGCTTCTTTTGGTCTCGGCGGTGTTCTTGCCGCTGACAACTCGAGAATAACCGGCTGGAGAATGATAAGAGAGCTGTTAAGGGACGGAAAGGACCAAGTCCCACGGCTTATTTTCTTTGAAAACTGCACTAATATCATAAGAACACTTCCAAAGCTGACATTCGACTCAAAGGTACCGGAAGACGTATCGGATACCCCTCACGAGCTGACCCACGCCCCTGATGCCTTGCGCTACGGCGTTATGTCACTTGGCTTTATGCCAGGCGAAGTAAAAGAAAGAACAGTGACGGAAAGCGATCCGTTCGCCCAGTTTCGCGAACGAAAGGCAGTTAATTACATTAAGTTTTTGGAAGCTTGACCTTCTTCTTTTTCAGTTCTTCCTTAGTGGCTTTTTTGCCGTTGATAAATCTTTCTATTTTCAATATATCACCCCGAATAATTATTGACTCTCGATTCCATAATTATTCGGGGGTGATTTTTTTGAAAAAGGTTGCGTTATATATAAGAGTTTCAACCGAAGGACAGGCAGAAGAGGGTTATTCAATTGAAGCTCAAAAAAAGCTGCTTGAAGCTTGGTGCATATCTAAAGAGATAGAAAGCTACGAGTTTTATATCGACCCCGGCTACAGCGGAAGCAATATCGACAGACCTGCACTTGCCAATATGCTGGAAGAAGCAAAAAAAGGTATGCTGTCCCACGTGGCTGTTTACAAGCTTGACAGACTTTCAAGAAGCCAAAAAGACACTCTTTATATCATTGAGGACGTGTTAAACAAGTATGACGTAGGATTTGTTTCGCTTAGCGAAAATATGGACACCTCTACCCCGATAGGAAGAGCGATGCTGGGTATACTTTCGGCTTTCGCGCAGCTGGAGCGTGAAACGATAAAAATAAGAACAAGAATGGGAATGAAAGAAAGGGTAAAGAACGGCTTATGGATGGGAGGAGGAAAAATCCCTTTCGGGTATGATTACGACCACCAAAGAGGTATACTGGTACCTAACATGGATGCTGAAACGGTTCGTGAAATATACCGACTGTTTTTATCGGGTATGTCCCCAAATGCTATTGCTGTCAAGCTTGGGTTAAAATACGAAAAGCTTGTGGTACAAATACTGAAAAGGAAAACTAACACAGGAGTAATACTCTACAAAGGTGAAGAATTTCAAGGTAAGCACGAGCCTATTATTGACAAAGAAACCTACGAGCGTGCTATGGAGGAATTTCTCCACAGAAAAAGAGGTGTGCCGTCCGATTCACCTCATCTTCTTTCGGGGCTTATCTATTGTGGAAAATGCAACGCAAGAATGAGATATCAAAAATGGGGCAACAAGGGATATAAGCTTGTATGTTATTCGCAACAGCATTCAAAACCGTATCTTGTACATGACCCGAACTGTGACGCAGACAGAATCTGGGCAGACGAGGTTGAAGAGGTGGTACTGGATGACATATTCTCAATTGGCATAGAAAATGAAAAGCCGTCAAAAAAAGCGCCGATACAAAAGGAAAGCCAAAAGCTAGAACGAAAGCTGAAAAGACTTTATGAGCTGTGGAGTGAGGGAAACGATACGTTATTAAGTGTGATACAGGATTGCGAGAAAAAACTTGAAGCTGCAAAGGCAGCAGAAGAAAAATCGAGAAATATGGAGCTTGAAAGAATAAACAAAGAAAAAGCAATTGTTCAAATCAACAGTGTAAAGGACGTTTGGACAAGCCTGAAAACAAGCGAAAAACGCGCATTGGTGCGATCTGTTATAGACAAAATATTAATATTTGATGACAAAATAAATATATATTATAGATTTTAGTAAAATCTTAGGATAAATTGCCAAAAACCTATTGATTTTTTAAGAGTTTTGTTGTACAATAGGTACAGAAGAAATCTTCTTCGTTCTACCCAATGAAAGGAAGGTAATTAATATGGTAAGAATCATCATCGGTCTCAAAGGCAGCGGAAAAACAAAACATCTCATTGAACTTGCAAACAAGGCGGTTGAAACATCTCCCGGTAACGTTGTATGCATCGAAAAGGGCAACAAGCTTATGTTTGACGTACGCCATCAGGTCAGACTTGTAGATACAGACGTTTTCGGTATTGAGAACGCCGATCAGCTCTACGGTATGGTATGTGGTATTATTTCCGCTAACTATGATATAAAGGATATATTTATTGACTCGTCACTTAAAATCTGTAAGGACAATAAAGAAGAATTTGTTAAATTCATTGAAGCTCTTAACGAGATTACAACAAAGAAGGAAATCAACTGCATTACAACCGCATCCATTGATGCCGCAGACTTCCCCGCTTCTCTTAACAAGTACATTCTTTAATTTTTAAAACAACATATTGAACAGAGCTGTAAAAAACAACATTTTTTACAGCTCTTTTTCAGGGATATAAAATCTACTTAATACAGAAAAATCTCGAATTTGGGATTTTTCTGAATTTATGTATGACTTATGATTGGAGTTATATATGGTTTGGTCAAGATTAAAAATAACACTTTCAGAAAATACTTCTTCACTTTTTGTTGAGGACATTTCAAATCTATTGGTTATAGCCGGAGTCGAAACGTTTACTGTTGAAGATTTTTCCGACCTCGAAGAGACTCTTTCTGGAGGCGGAATTTTTTATGATTACATTGATAACGAGCTTCTGAATTCAGAGGAAAAGATACCTGTTATTTATGCATACTTCGGCACAGACGAAGAAGGTACTGAAATATATCAAAGCACTATTTCCGCTCTTGAAGCGTTAAAATCCGAAAATCCCGACTACGTAGGTCTCGTCTGGTCACTTGACACAGTGCGCGACGAAGACTGGGAAAACAACTGGAGACAGTATTTCAAGCCCTTCCCCGTTGGCAACAAGCTGGTTGTAAAGCCCACTTGGGAGGAGCTTACACCGGAGCTTGAAACAGGCAGAGAAATAATCGAGATCGACCCTTCATCCTCATTCGGAACAGGTTCTCACGCAACGACCAAGCTGTGTTTGGAAAGGCTTGAGGACGTTATCGTTGGAGGAGAGCACGTACTTGATATGGGTTGCGGCAGCGGTATACTTACAATAGCGGCTCTTAAGCTGGGAGCTATGGATGCTGTCGCTGTTGACATTGATGAAGTAGCAGCAAGAATAGCCGCCGAGAACATGGAGCAAAACAGCTATGGCGCCGATAAGGTTACGGTTCTTGACGGAGATATTTTGTCGGACAAAGAGCTATATGCTTCTGTTGGCAATAATTATGACGTTATATGTGCAAACATTGTTGCAGGCATAATCATAATGATGTCCGATATGTTTTACGAAAAGCTGAAAGTAGGCGGACGTCTTATTGCATCGGGAATCATCAGTGAGCGTGAGGAAGAAGTCAAAGCCGCACTTATAAAAAGCGGATTTACAGTGGAAAATTCCGAAGTTCTTGACGATTGGTCGGTAATTGTACTAAAAAAATAACTCTCATTTTACTCTTTTTGCCCTGAAATTTCAGCTGTTTTTTTGCGAAAATAAAAATATTCAACAAATTTTTCAAAAAATCTTTGACAAATCGAACAACATATA
>JAZSDT010000012.1:0-8815 GCA_045531285.1 Eubacteriales bacterium | reverse complement strand
GGTTCTTGCTTTTCAACATCCGCAGGCGCCTCACCAAGTCGCTTGGCAACTGCACTTTTGCTTGCGCGGAAGAAATTATCTTGGCAATAGCCGTAGAGATTGGATATACGCTTTTGCGCTTCTTCTTCCTTCTTCGGTCGGATGCTCATACGCTTTTCGTTCAGCTTATCTTGGTCGAGATCTGCCGCTTTTTCTTGCAGTGCGTGGTAGGTCTGCATCTGCTTCTGAATAGCGCTTTCATCGGGATAGCCTTTGAAGCGGTCATATTCAAGAGCAAGCATATTGACTCTCACCTCCTCCATTTCGTCGGCAATGCGGTCAACGATGGCAAATATACTCTTGACGAGATACTTGATAGACTCCATTATATTTCGTAAGAAGCTGTTGTCCTTTCGTATCTGACGATTGATCTCACGGCGGTCGGAGATATATCCTTTACGCTCCATCGCTATGGCAATCACACCCTCGTGAATGGTCGGCTGTTCAAGAAGCCCCCTATCCTTATGGCTTCGGTGGTCGATACGTTCTTCAAGCTCACATCCCTCAAGCTCGCGGTTGACATAATACGCCCATTGCTTACGCCAATGCAAAAGCTGTTCTTCGCTGTTCCATTGTTCGGATATGGGGTTCTGTCTGCCGTACTTACTGCTCTTGGGATATTTGTTTACGCGCTCCAAGCCTTCTGCCTTTGACGGCGGGAGGTATTCTTTTTTATTGCCGATCTTGTAAAGATATTGTTTCTCCCAACCTTCCTTTTGTGCTTGTAAATACTCCGCCGCCGTGAAGCCGCACTCCTCTCCGTTACGCACACAAAGGTATTCCTTCTCAGTCTTGTGCTGCCAAGTGCCGTCCTTGTTCAGCGGTCTGACGGTCAGCATAATATGAGCGTGAGGATTATGCCCGTCGGTATCGTGATAGCAAACGTGAGCGCACATACCTTTAGCAACACACTCCTTTTCGATAAAGTATTGCAATAAGAACTCGTTTGTTTCCTGCGAGAGTTCTTTGGGCAAGGCAACGTTCAACTCCCGTGCCAATCGGCTGTCCTTAGATTTCTCACTTGCTTCAACGGCGTTCCATAATACGCTTCGATCAGACCACTCGCGCGGTGCTTGTTCGGGGAGGAATATCTGCTCCCACACAAGTCCTCGTTTTCGTGTGTAATCGTGGGTGATACCGTCGTAATCGTTATAGATACGGGAACAGCTCATATAGGCGGCAGCGGCTACTGCGGAGCGACCTGTGCCACGGGTGATGACTTTTGCTTCAAGATGGTATATGGCGATAGGCGATCACTTCCTTTCTTGTGTAACGATTGTAAAAATATTGGCGCGTCGCGCCGACACATAACCTCGTAGAGCGCATGTCTGCCACGGGCAGTACACCACCGACTTTGTCGGTGGTGAGTAAGTGCGCCCTTCGGGAAAGAAAGTAAAGCGTCCCGGTCTCCCGAGACGCTTTTTTCGTTATTCCGCTTTCCGAGCGATAGAACATAACCGTTCCTCCAAATCGTTCAGATCCTCGACGTTCTTTACCCAAGGAAAGACTTTTTCAAGAATCGCGCCCTCTTGAATGAGCCGCCTTGTACGTGCTTTCTGCTCTTTGGAGCGATTTCTCATCTGTGCTTGCTCCAAGCGGTGTTGCTCTTGAATGATCTTTTTCTGTTCGTCTAACATTTTTACATTTCCTTCATGATATAAAATTTTGTGTTTTTGATAGCATCCTTAAAGGTGTTTTTCAGTTTCGTAATAGCAAAAGCGGCGTTTTTGCTATCATCCAAAGTCGTCAAGAAATGCGAACATTGCCTCCACGTTCTCATCTTCTTCCGCTTTCGTTTCTTGACTTACAGGCAAAGAAGGTGCCGAATGCCGCACCGCATCAAGCACCCTCGCAATAAAGGCATCTTCCTTTTCTCTCGTTTCAAAATATGGGTCTGATTCAAGTTTTGACCTTCGTTCAAAGAACTCGTTGACCGCTCGGGAGACGAGCTTGGTGTAAGAGCCGAATTCCGCTTTATCCCGATTTTGAAGATGATCGTAGGCTTTGCGTTCGTCCTCGTCGGCAAGGTCGAAGCGAAGGTATATCGCCTTAACATTCTCCTTTGCCATCAGAGCTTACCGCCGCTTCGCTGAAGTTTTTGCTTTGCCATATATTCGTAGCCTTTCGCCGTGGCGCAGATGTCATCCTTGATAATAACACGCTTGGGATCGTACTGCCCGAAGTTCTTTATCATACAACCACCGCCGCCGACAACATAGAGCTTCATAAGGTCGGGATTGTATTCGTGCTCTCTGAGCTTGCGGAAAATACCCGCCACATACTCGGTTGCCGCCGCTTTGATGACCTCCAAATACTTTTCTGCAATATCCGCCGTTCCGTATCGAAGCACGCTCTCTATTATGGCATCGTCGGGAATAGAGCCGAACTTGCGCATAAGCTGCTCTCGGATATTGAGCATACATTGGTTTGTGCCAAACTTTTCCGTGAACATATTGGCGCTCTGCGGTCTGCAATCGGTAATAAACATGACGTTCATCGTACCGTTGCCGATGTCGCAGATCATATTCACACCGCGAAACGTGCCGAGCTGTCCTGCTACTGCCGCGAAGCCCTGAGGAAAGATCTCTGCACCGACGAAATCGACGTGGAAGGTTCTTTTCTTAAAAACAAAATCCACATGGGGCTCGCGTAAAAGATAAGCTCTGAACTCGTCCTTCTGCTCACTTACCCAAGTCAGCGGCAGTCCCGCCGCGAGATATACCACCGCGCTCTCCAAGTTTCTTGCGTAAAGCTCTCGCCCGATAGCAGCAAGGGTGAGGATATAATAGTCATCGTCGTTCTGCTTTTCGGGAATGAACTCCTTGTGTCCTTCTCCGATGATATAATACCGCCCGTTATATACGAGCATATTGCCCGTAAACGTCGGCTCGGTGTCGTAGGCTTTCACGCTTGTCCGAAAACAAGAGGATGCCGTTTTGATGTTCCCATAGCCGTGGTCGATGCCGATCACGATGGGAGTTTGATTTTTGTTTACGTTCATAATGATTTCTCCTTGTAATTTTGATTTTTTGAATTTCAAGGGGCGAATTTCGCCCGATGGTTTGTTACAGATAATCAAGTGGTCAAAATGAACACTTGATTATCCGTAACACCCTGGCGGTATGCTTTCTGTCTGCAAGCGTTGGAGCAATAAACACCGTCCGACCTTTTAGGCGTAAACACCTTGCCGCATACCTTGCAGATACGGTCTTGGCGCGCTTCACGACGCCTCTGCGACAATTCCTTTTGATAACCGCGATTGCCGCACAGACCATAAAGACAATACTTCTTGGTCTCAATGTTCGTATAAAACTCTCTGCCACACCCCTTGCAGATGATCTTTCTGACAGGATGATACGGAATTTCGCCCGACATCTTTTTTTCATAGCGTTCTTTCAGATACGCTTGATTTTCGTATTCCCATTTGCTGTTCCACATCAGGTCTCCTCCTTTCGTAAATTTTTTAATAAGACTTTGAAATTGTGGGGGCAGTATTCATATTTTCTATATTGATTTCTTTCCGCATATATGGTATAATAGGATGAACACTTCCGCGAAAGGAGGCTGACGATGAAGAACATTCGATATATGATCCACACGCTCTCCGCCAAAGCTGTAATGAGCTTTTCTAAGGAAAACGAGGACGGATCGTATTCTTTTCAACTGTCTCAAAATGAGACGGACAAATGCAAGCAGAACAGAAACTATATCCTCCAAGACGATATGCCCATCTGCTTTCAAGCAATGTGCGTGCTGAAAGGAAACGGATATAAATACGTAGATCCGTTCCAAGACAACGAAGCTCTTTTAGACATACTCGTATATATGGACTTCAGCGGTATATTTGACCGTTACAGTAAGCAGAAGAAATATACCGACCGACAGAAAAAGGCGGAATCGATGTTCCGCCCCGAGGGTATCTATTTAGATTTCGGCAAGGGTGCTCACCGTTATCTTGCTTTTGAGCGCTCGGGCAGTATGAGCCGCACCGCGAAGATTTCTTTTGTTCGTGAGGACTTCTATGAGCCGCTTCGCCATCGTATGATGCTCGATATGCACATCGGCAAGTGTCAGCTTTCCAAGCTATATGCCTATAACGGTCTTATGTTTACAAGCGGACATCGGTATGAGGATATGAGCATTTGGGACAGCAAGCGCGTGGTTGTCGTTGATAATCCCAAGTCGCTCGTTTATGAAGCAAATATCGTAACCGTAAAGGACGACGGAAGCGACAACAGTATGCGCAAATATACCCGTGTTGAAGACGTTGCGGATATTGAGGTTTTGGAGTTTGACGGTGAAGGGCTTATCTCTCCATCACTTGCGGAGAAGATCGATACCGATTATTGCGGTCAGCATATTCATTCCTCCTTTCAAATCCGTATGCCTTATATCAAGGGCGTGGTTCATGAGGTGGATTTCAAATCTATGCTCTCCGAGCTTGGCGTTCCGTATATCATCGACCTTTGGGGTAACAAGCACAAGGTGCGCGACGTTGACCTCATTCTCACCAAGAGTATGTTCAAAGGCTATGGATGGATGACCGAGAACGGATTGACATTTGATGAATACCTTACTCGTTGCCGTAAATACCGCCACGCACTCTATATTTCGGGTGTCAATCAGACCGACAAGCAGGAATATACCGAGCTAAACTATCAGTTCTTGAATACCGTTTTTATGAAAGCCGAGGAGTTCCGACCGCTTGACTTGCCCGACGGGTGGAATGTTTCTCCCGAAACGGATAGCCGCCATTGGATCACCAAGGCAACCGAAACGCAGTATTACGATTACGTTGCCAATAACCGATACAGAGTGCAGTATTTCATTGACGCGCTCGACAGCTTTGAAAGCTCGGACAAGCAAAAGCAGCTTGCGCGAATATTGCAAAAGAACCATCTTTTTGTAAACGAGCCAATCTATACCGCAGAGCTTGACGGAAAGGCAAAAAAGGCACTTCAAAAGTATGCGCTTGGCAGACTCGTCATCTCGGGAGATAACCGCTATCTTTCGGGAGACTTGATGCGCTTCATTCAATCTCTCGTCAAGACGGTATCCGAGGTGGATGATAAGTATATGGGCGTGGTAGCTCGCATCGGACAAGAATGCTCGTCGCAAGCGATGGCATACGCACCGGGAGCAGCATATCCCAATGGAGATAAATATACGCTGCTTCGAAATCCCCACATCGCGCGTAACGAAGAAGCGGTAGTCTCGCCTATTGAGCAAATCGGATATTTCCGAAACAAGTATTTCTCTCACTTGAATTACGTTGTAATGGTGGATTCCCGCACACTCATCCCCGAACGCTTGGGCGGCGCAGACTTTGACGGAGATATGGTCAAAACCATTGCCGATCCCTTGCTGAATGAATGTGTTACTCGAAACTACAAAGAGGACGATTTCGATCCTTTCAGCCATCAGAGCAATATACCGCTTTTGAAGATACCTTCGGCAGAGCCGATCATCCGAGATGCAAACGATTGGCAAGCGCGTTTTGAGGCGGTCAAGAGCACCTTTTCTTCTCGCATTGGGCAGATATGTAACGCCGCCTTTGACCGAAGCATTATTGCATACGATGAAAACTCCACCGCCGCTGAGCGCAACCGTTGCCGCGAGGAGACCGAAACGCTTGCCATTCTCGTCGGTCTTGAGATCGACTCAGCAAAAAGTGGAATCAAGCCCGATCTTACAGAATATCTGACGAAAACGACGGTTGGGCGCAGTATCTTTCTCAAATACAAGAACCTTATGAACGACGGCGACGAGCACGAATGGTATGAAAAGATATTGAAGCAAAAGCTTGATGCTTATCACGACAGCGTGAATTGGGATGAGGTCAGCTCTAACGTAGAGCGTCTGCTGTATCTTGCCCGTAAGCTTGAACAGAATACGCCGAAGATCAAGCCAAAGCCTGCCTCTGACAAGGAGCTTTTTATCTTTGCCGAGAAGGACGGTTGGAAGGAAGCCATTCCACAAGAGGATATGGACTATATGCGATCTTTGATTGCCGACTATGAAGAAATCCTCAAACGAGCTCGACTTCTCAATATTGAGCGCAAAATCATGACACACCGCAATGATATTGAGCGTATTTTGTACGCGCGTGGGCAGGAAAACACCTTTACCACCGACGAGCTTTACAATCTGTTCGCTCATTACGATATGGATACGATTGCAAAGTTCCGCGAGGATTTGACGATATCCGAGTGGCATTTGATGACCGAGGAAGAACGGGAAATCTTCTTATTCTCCCATTTGCCCCTTGACACGCCGAAAGAGTATTTCGATCTCTTTGCCGATTTTCGTCACGGCGGATATCGGATGCTCGGAGATATTATCTGTGACCTTGACGATGCCTTTCAGTACGAGGAAACTAAGAAGCATATCTTTGAGCGTAAGGGCGATAACTACCACCGTAGATTGATGATAACTTCAGAAAAGTTGTCGGCTATGGATCTTGATTTCAAACGCCATATTGCGCGAGGCTGCCGAACCGCCATCAATCACGAATTTGATCCCGACAAGGCTTTACTATGCGCTATCGCGCTTGGAAATCGCAAGTTTGCCTTTGAGGTTCTGCCCGATATGATCGAAAAATACGCCAAGGAGGTGCCGTTATGCTAAACGAATGGACAGAGTTTTTGCAATATACAAGTCCCGTTTGCTATACGGCGACGGGAAAACGCGACAATTCATATCTCGGGCGGTTCACTTACATCACATTGACTGACCTTGAAGGTATGGCGCGGATATTGACTATCCTTGCCCGTGGGTATCTCTTTCACGATGCAGATGGCAATATTCTTGACGGAAAGCCAAAGGAAAGAATCGACCTTGCCCGTCGCGCGCTTCTTGCTTGGTGCAGTATCCCCAACAGCAAAAAAGCCACCCCTAAAGAGGAGTGGCAGTACAAAACGGACTTTCGGGAGTATAGCGGAGAGTTTCCCGCGCTTGTGGATGAGAACGGCGGCGGTTGGTTCTACCACCACGTTCACGGGGTGATTGACTTTGTAAGAAGCAATCTCGCGCTTGTAAGCAAGACCGCGCAGAACAACTGTGAAGCACTTGAAAACGGCTTTGACAAGGAATGGCGCAACAAGGTCAAGCAGTTCCAAACGCCGATCTTCTCACGCTCCACCAAAGGCGCGTGGGTGCTCCGTTTTGACGATATCCTTGCCAATGCGTTGGAGCTTGGCGCGCTTCGCAAGGATGAAATATCTCTTTCCGACGAGGAAATTCAAACGGTTGCCGCACTTACACCCAAGGATATTCCAAATGAAGTCATTCATACGCTTATAGCCTACTATCGTGCCAATAAGCCCGAGGACTCCGATTGGGTAGTCCTGCCCGTTGCGAGCTTCGACGCCTATTTCGGCAGTACAAATTTCAGCCATAAGTGGCTCGTAAAGATCCCCGATACCATTCTGACACGCGAAAAGCAAAGCTTTGGAGTGTGTAGGTATAGGGTGAATTTGTAGTTGATTAGACAACAATCATTTTTAACTCGGATAAATATTTTTATAGGAGGAGTTATGTTATTTTTAGATGCTAATATTTTTTACTCATACTTTGGTAGACCAAAACTCGGGATGACATCCGAACCGATTGATCCAAACGCTCTCAGGCGTTTTTTGGATTCGCGAACTGACAAAAGTTTGCCTACTTCTGTTTTTATTGAAATAATGACTCATTTCAGAGAGTCATCGAGAATATTAAAAGAGTTTATTGGCTTTATTAAAGATAAGGGATTGAAATTGTATAACAATATCCCCGATTATGTTATAGATACAAACGAATTTACTTGTATTACGTTAATGAATGAAAGTGCACTTCAACAGTATGCTTTCCAACTTCTTGATAAAAAAATCGAAATTGAGAGTAAGTTTACGTTACTGTTCTTTGAAATCACACGAGATATATACACACACTACAAATTAATGCCGATTTCCGACCTATCGGAAGATAATAAAGAAGCCATTATGAGTTACATAGGTAGAAACGGTTATAAAGATTACGGTACAATCTTGGCTGAAAAAATCAAATCAGAACTGTCGGACGGTTATGATGACCATAAAGAACAAAACAAGTTGAAGGATTTTTACATTCAAGAATTAAACGAAGCTTGCATTATCAGCGATATTCTTATATCGGGCTGTGTGGCTACGATTAATAATGAAGATGATATAATAGCAAGTCTACAAAAAGCGTATAATGATGCCATAACAAATGGCATGGATGGAAAAGACGGTACTATGCCTCATATCGTTGATACCCTTGCGACAGATACTGCTTTTCTCAATACTGCCAAAGCAACAATAGCTTCTATGTTCAAAAAGGGCGGTTATACAGATACACAAATTAACTATTTACAAAATGTAATGTTTTCCGCTTGGTTTGATCGAGGTCAAAAATTACAGAAAAACGATATTTTCGATATGTTCTGTGTCGGCTGTCTTGATTACAAGGATACGACTGCTCCAGAGTGCATACTTGTTGATCGGTCTTCGTATCTCATTACCATCGATAAAAGAATGAAGGCGTTTATTGGTAACTTAAAACCTGCCAATCTTGCTCTAATCAACTCAATATAATTAATTTCAAAAATATCCAAAAACCAATTAACCGACACCCTCTTGCTGACACTATATAAGTGAAAGCTTTCAAAACACAGGAGAACAACTATGACCGACAAAAGAGCATCTGAATTGCTATCTGAAAATCTGACGGCAATTTACGGCTACGCTTTTTCTAAGCTCTATGATAAAGATAAAGT
>JAZSDT010000063.1:0-3457 GCA_045531285.1 Eubacteriales bacterium | reverse complement strand
ACCGATAACGTCGGAAGATACGATCTGATCCTCGTTGTAACCGAAGGACTCGGTAGCAGCAGCCTTCATTGCAGCGTTGATGCCTTCCTTGGTGATGTCCTTACCCTTAACAACTGCGCTAAGGATAGTGGTAGAACCGGTGCAGGTGGGAACTCTCTGAGCAGCGCCGATAAGCTTGCCGTTGAGCTCGGGGATTACAAGGCCGATAGCCTTAGCAGCACCTGTTGAGTTGGGAACGATGTTCTGAGCACCTGCTCTTGCACGGCGAAGGTCACCCTTTCTGTGAGGACCGTCGAGAATCATCTGGTCGCCTGTGTAAGCGTGAACAGTTGTCATGATACCGCTCTGGATGGGAGCGTAATCGTTGAGAGCCTTAGCCATAGGAGCAAGGCAGTTTGTTGTACAAGAAGCAGCAGAGATGATCTTGTCATCAGCTGTAAGTGTGTTTTCGTTTACGCTGAATACGATAGTCTTGAGGTCCTTACCTGCGGGAGCAGAGATAACAACCTTCTTAGCACCTGCGTTGATGTGAGCCATTGACTTCTCTGTTGAGCAGTAGAAACCTGTACACTCAAGTACAACGTCAACGTCGTACTTAGCCCAAGGACAGTTGTTAGCGTCCTTCTCAGCAGAAATTTCAATTCTCTTACCGTCTACTGTAATGCTGTTCTCATCGTATGAAACTGTATCTGCAAGAGCATACTTGCCCTGAGCTGTATCATACTTGAGAAGGTGAGCGAGCATCTTAGGCTCTGTGAGGTCGTTGATAGCAACGATTTCGTAACCCTCAGCACCGAACATCTGTCTGAACGCAAGGCGTCCAATACGGCCAAAGCCGTTAATAGCAACTTTAACTGACATAATTTTTTCTCCTTTTATATAAAGTTTTTTGTTTTTCCAAGAATACATTATATTCCAAAAGTCTCTATTTTGCAATACTTTTTTCAAACTTTGTGAAAAAATTTTCAATTTATTCTTATTATCTTACTTTTTGTGCGGTTTCAAATACGATACGGTTCATATCGTCCATTTTTTTCTCCATATCAGAGGCCAAAGCAAGCTGACATCTGGTGCGGACAAGGTTATGACCCTCGTAATGTGTGGTAAAGTATTTGTCACCTGTAATATAGTCGTCAAGGAATCTCATTCCAAGCTCAATTGCAATAGTGAGAGCACCAAGTGCCATGGTCTCAAGCTCCTCGTCTGTAAGAATGGGAGCTGCAGCCGAAATAAAGCCCTCGGCAAATCCTCTGTAAAGGTCAAGGTCAAGAGACACCTTTGAGAGATCCTTTTCGTCCTCGGCAGCCGTATTTGCGGCAAAGCGCACTGCGTCTCCGAAATCGTGAGATGCAAGACCGGGCATTACTGTGTCAAGGTCAATTACCGCAAGGGGTGCGCCTGTGTCCTTGTTGAAGAGCACGTTGTTTATCTTGGTATCGTTGTGTGTAACGCGGGCAGGAATCTTTCCGCTTTCAAGAAGCTGTGTAAGGCGGGAAGCTATCTCTCTGTGAGAGCGTATAAATTCTATTTCTTCCTTTACCTCTGCAACTCTGCCGTACTCGTCCTTCTCCACGTTTGCAAAAAAGCCTTCAAGACGCTTTTTGGTATTGTGGAAATTGGGTATGGTCTCATAAAGAAGAGACGCATCAAAGTCCGAAAGCTGAAGCTGGAAGTTACCGAACGCCTTACCTGCCTGACGGAGCACCTCGGGGTCGGAGGAGCCCTGATAGGTCAGGGAATCAAAGTCATTGGTTACGCGCCAGAACTTTCCTTCTTCGGTTTCAAGATAGTTTTTGCCACTTTCAGTATGGTGGTAATGAAGTGCGGGAGCACCCGTGTTTTTCTTTCTGATATGCTCGGTAACCAAATCTATGTTCTGCATTATCTGAACAGGCTCGCGGAACACGTAGGTATTTACCTTCTGGAAAATATAGGACTTGTCGGGATTCTTATAGAATACCCTATATGTAGTGTTTATGTTGCCGTGAGTAATAAGACTGTAGGTGTCAAGCTCTCCTTCAAGGCGGAAGGCTTGACCGACTTTTGCAAGCTCGTTCAGTACGTTGGCATCTGTCATAAGAATTACCTCTTTTCTGTATTCTAATCCCTTAAAAGAATATCGGCAATCTGCTTACAAGCCGTACCGTCGCCGTAGGGGTTTGCGGCATGGCTCATAGCATCGTATACGCTCTTATCCTCCAAGAGAGCCTTAAAGTTGTTATAAATAACCTCCTCGTCGGTGCCCACAAGCTTAAGCGTGCCTGCCTTGACACCCTCGGGGCGTTCCGTGGTGTCACGCATTACAAGTACAGGCTTGCCAAGAGAAGGTGCCTCCTCCTGTATTCCGCCGCTATCTGTAAGTATCATATATGAGCGCGCAAGGAAATTATGGAAGTCAAGGACGTCCAAAGGTTCAATTATGTGTATTCTGTCCGAATCGCCAAGGTATTTGTCGGCGCATTCGCGAACTACGGGATTCATATGAATGGGATATATCGCCTTTACGTCATCGTGCTCGTCGATAATGCGTCTGATGGCACGGAACATATTCGCCATAGGCTCACCCAGGTTTTCTCTGCGGTGCGCTGTGATGGTGATAAGGCGCGAGCCCTTTGCCCATTCAAGCTCGGGATGTGTATATTCTTCCTTAACGGTTGTTTTGAGGGCATCAATGGCTGTATTGCCTGTGATATAGATAGACGACTTGTCCTTGCCCTCTCGGATAAGGTTGTCTGCTGACATCTGTGTGGGCGAGAAATTGTACTTTGAAATTATGCCCACAGCCTGACGGTTGAATTCTTCGGGATAGGGAGAATAAAGGTTGTAGGTACGCAATCCTGCCTCTACGTGTCCTACGGGAATCTGCAAATAGAAGGCGGCAAGAGCTGTAACGAAGGTTGTGGAGGTGTCTCCGTGAACAAGCACTACGTCGGGCTTTACTTCTTCAAGTACAGATTTTATTTTGTCAAGAATGCCTGTTGTAATGTCGAAAAGAGTCTGCTTTTCTTTCATTATAGAAAGGTCGTAATCAGGCACAACACCAAAGGTCTCCAACACTCTGTCAAGCATCTGACGGTGCTGTCCTGTAACGCAAACTACAGTTTCCGCTTCCTTGCGTGACTTAAGCTCCAGCACAAGGGGACACATTTTTATTGCTTCGGGACGTGTGCCGAAGACAAGCATTATTTTCTTCATTATATCTCCTTATATCTCCTTTAGTTATGTTATCTCACGGTGGTTCTTTTGGGTGTAAACCGAAAATGAAAGGTTGATATGATTTATTACCGTATCTCACGAGTCTTACGTCGTGCGAACACTTCTCTTCGGTGTTATATCCTTTTTTTATTGTTGAAAACCTTCGGTTTTCTTCCTTTTTTTGAAAATTTCATTTTCTTCGTCCCTCCCTCGCACTGCCGTACACCTGTACGGCGACGGCTTCGGGATGAACGATTTCCCC
>JAZSDT010000086.1:0-3240 GCA_045531285.1 Eubacteriales bacterium | reverse complement strand
TGCTTCTATATTGACAAAGATAAGCTGAAGGTGCAGGACTTCTCCGACGTGAGAATCATGCAGATATACACTTAAGGAGGCACGTTATGGCTGTGAAAGTAAAATGCCCGTATTGCGGAAGTGAAAACGTAACCCGTCTGGACGGAAGCGGTGCTGTGAAAAAGTACGGTCCTGGTGTTATGATCGACATTGCGCCCGATATCCTTCAGTGCAATAATTGCAAGAAGGAATTCAGGGATAATGTGTTCGATGATCTGACGATGGATGAGGCTCTTTTGGAGCAGAAGGATGACTGACTATGAAAATTAAAATCATTGAGTATTTTTGGGCTGTCGGTCACAGAACAAAGAGAAAAGGCACGTATAAGCTGCCACTTATTGAAGGCAAAACAATAAAACCGCACTTCGCCAATTTAAGAATTGACAAGGTGGAAGAAGATAAGGTTATCGTGTCTTTTAACCGTGATGACGGCACGCTTATCAAGGAGCTTGCGGTCGAAAAAGGCAAACAGAATTATTACCGCCCTATGTCGATGGATGGGGGCTATGAATACATATTGAAATTTACGAGATTTTAACGAGCGCTTTTTGGTCAGGTCTTTTCGGGTTCTGACTTTTAAAGCACGAATGAGGTCGCAAGAATGCGCGAAAGTCAATACCTGAAAATGAAAGTTTGCTACAATTGATTGATGCCCGCTTGCGATGGTGATATAATAAAACAACGGCTGATTCTCTCGGCCTACAATACAAATAGGTGGAGTTTCATGGAACGAAAATTAAGTTATAACAAGCTTTGGAAGCTGCTCATCGACCATAAAATGAGCAAGGGCGATTTGAGAAAAGCCATCGAACTGGCGCCAAATACGATGACAAAGCTGCGCAGAGATGAAGAAGTGTCAATGTCCGTTCTGATCAGAATTTGCGAGTATTTTGGCTGCAACATCGGTGATATCGTAGAGCTGGTTTAGAAATGTCGCTCCTACAGCGACCAAAGGAAAAATTGAAAACAGTATAATATAAGTGTAACAGAGTTACACGGCGCGAAGGTTCAAAACCACTTTTTAATGGAGGAACGATCATGGATAAGAATGAATTCAAGAGTTTACTCGAAAAGGCTGAAAAGGGCGACTCGAACGCGATGTATCTCGTGGGGCTTGCATATGAAGTCGGCGACGGAGTCGAGGCAGATATCAACGAAGCAATTGCATGGATGAAAGGCGCTGACGAGCTTGGCAATAAGGATGCTCGTGCTTGGCTTGAGGATTACTATTTTGATGATGATGCGGGCGTCCAGGCCCATTCTTGACAGGTGATGAATTATGACAGAGAAAAAATTTCGTTGTTCGAAATGCGGAGCGATGGAAGTGATCCTCGCAGAGCAGAGCGCAGATCCCATGGGCATTAAGCCACCGAGATTCGTATGCCAAAAGTGTGGCAACGAATACGATGCGGATTCCGGCATTGGTGTGATCAATAATAAGACGATCAACACCTTCCCATCTCCGTCAAATGATCTTAACGTAGATGATCCGCTTACTGAAAGGATTAAATCCAAGAGAAAGACTGATTAAGCTTTTCACATTAACCCATTGGAGGATAAAGATATGTCAGCAGAATTTGAATATGCTATGCAGCAGAAAAAGAACGGCAATGTTGATGAAGCGAAGCTTTACTTTGAAAAGGCGGGCGATAACGGATATGCTGAGGCCTACATAGAGCTTGCTAAGCTCGCTATTCCCGAAGGCGGTGAACCGTACTACAATTTCTCCAAGCTTGACGTGACTCTCTTGCCTTTGGGATATCACAAAGCCGAATTTGAATACTACAAAAAAGCCGCCGAGCTTGGTAACACCAGGGCCATGGTTTACGTGGGCATTGCATATAAGCAAGGATATCCCGTAAACCGAAATTGCGACATGGCGTTTAACTGTTTTGCAAAGGCTACCGAGCTTGGCGATGAATACCTTGCTCCCTACTATCTTGCAGAATGCTATGAGAACGGCTCCGGTGTGGAGACAGATGAGAACGCGGCAGTGATGTACTATACCATGAGTGCTGAATGCGGTAATATTCCTTCGATGCTTGCTCTTTCGAGAATCTACAAAGAAGGTCTCGGCAGCATTGAAAAGGACGAACAGAAATCCGCCAAATACCTCTTCATGAGTGGTGTCGGAAGAGATTGATCAGAATATCAAGGAGAACTGAGGTATGACAGAAGAAATAAAAAACAAAGTTCTCGGCTTTTCGATTTATAATCAATACACCGTTGGTGATACAATTCTTGGGATAGCATCAGGTCTTTGTAAAAAGTACGGATGGAGCACCGAAGATATCAAGAGTGGCTCAATCGGCAAAAGAAAAGCCTTTGAGTACACGATCAAGGCGGCAACAGAATGTAAAGACGTTTATGCCATTGCGACGGTGTTATTCTTGAAGGAATACTCCTCCGAAATAGAAAACGTCGGATACTGTATCACGAATGAAGCATTGCTCATCGAAATGATCGAGATATTGGAGAGCATCGAGGATAAGGACGAATTTGTGTGCTTCCTTTTGGGAAGGGCGAATTTCAGCGGTCGTGGAGCCGAGCTTGATTTTGAAAAAGTGCTGTACTATTTCGATCGGGCAGCAAAGGGCGGGATCGAAATTGCAATGCTATTCTACCATGAGGTTAAAGGCGAATTTGATGCGATTTTCAACCTTGCAGAAAGGCTTGCCCGGCAGTATCCAGACAGTCATATCATCAAGTTCTATCTTGCTCACTGCTGCTATCACGGATACGGAACAGAAAAGAACTATGAAAAAGTCGTGGAGCTCGTAGGATATACGGCAGAAACGGAAACCTGCAACAATGACCCCATAGATTACTATTTCCTTGCAAGCAGATATCTTCTCGGTCTTTGCTGTTTCCACGGATACGCAGTAGAAAAGGATCTTCGCAGGGCTCAAGAGCTCTTCCATTGTTCGGGAGCAAGCTACAATCCCGAGGCGTGGTACGCAGAAGCGATTACAATGCTCCTGTCGGATAAGGATAAGGACCCGATATACATCTGGCACCTGCTTGAAAAAAGCGCTCTCAGAGGATGTCTGCCCGCAGCAAGAAAGGTAATGCTTTGTTTGCGCGTAGGGTACGGTGTTGAGCCCGATAAAGAGCTGTACACACAGTACGCAGACTACTATGATCACGAAAAGGAAACCGGTGAAACCGTTTCCGATCTTGGTTACGAAGCAGACCACTGCG
>JAZSDT010000021.1:0-18812 GCA_045531285.1 Eubacteriales bacterium | reverse complement strand
TGTACAAAGAATTTGCAGTCCGAATGGGATTGACATTTTGATTTTACCGTGATAAGATAAATAAAAGGGGTGATGATATGCGCTTTTTTGACCAAACAAAGAAGAAAGCCATAACTTTCAGTTACGATGACGGTGTAACGCAAGATATAAGATTAATTGAATTATTGAATAAGTATGGTTTAAAAGGCACTTTTAATTTGAATTCGGAGCTCTTGTCACAAAACCGCATACTTATTAGGAATAATCAGCGTATATGTCACTACAAAATATACCCAGAAGACGTAAAAAGTGTTTATGAGGGGCATGAAATTGCCGTACATACGTTAACGCATCCTAATCTTACTCAGTGTGATGATGCTGAGGTGATCCGTCAAGTCGAAACGGATCGACTGAATTTATCAGAGCTTGCAGGATATGAGGTTGTCGGTATGGCATATCCCGGCGGTGGGGTAAATAACGATGACCGCGTTGCAGGTATCATAAGAGAAGAAACCGGTATCAAGTATAGCCGTACCATTACGTCAACTAACAGTTTTGATTTACAGGAAAATCTTTATCGCTTTAACCCGACAGCATTTCATCTTGATTTTGAAGGAATGATGGGATTGGGAAAAAAGTTTATCGAGCTTACGCCCGACACACCGAAGATATTTTATATTTGGGGACATTCGTTTGAAATGGATTTCGGTGCAGACTATTTGGCTAAGTTAGAAGAGTTCTTCAAGCTTATCAGCAATAAAGACGATATTTTTTACGGCACGAATAAGGAGGTTCTACTGTGAACCAAATAACAGCGAGATGATAACACCTCGCTGTTTTATTTTGTTGGGATATACTCAAAGGTTAAGATATGCGAGAATTACCGGCGGAGGCTCTCCGCTTTTTTATACTGGTAAATTGCATTAAACCAACCTCGCCGTTTTATGTTGTAGGGATATACTCAAAGGTTAGGCTCGCTTGTATCCTTGATAATAGCCATTTTCTTAAACATAGCACCAACATCCTCAACCTCGTCACGAATGCCCTTTGTAAGCTCTCTTGCGAGCTGTGATGTCATATCGGTACAGTCACTCATTGCCGCCAAGCCTTCATCCGAGAAGTTACCCTCAACAAGAGTAGCAGCCGCCAGTTTTGATGCCATAAGGCGAATCGCTCTTGCCTGCATTACTCCCTTGTATACCTAAAGTACAATCATACCGCCTCGGCGAGTTTGTAGCCCTCCGGATAGGTAATCTTGTATATTGTGTTGAGTTTTTAAATTTTGATACACCATCAAAATGTTAACAGATTATTTGTGTTGGAACTCAATTTCGTCAAATGATATTTTAGAAAAGATGTCTTTGGACAAAAGATCAGAGGCGGATTGAATATTAACGAGAACATTTTCATATATGAATGCATAAAAAATTCTAGAATCATTCTTTACAAGCATAGTCATGACCTCTGTAGTGAAGTCTTTAAATTCTACATTTGATAATGTTATAGATTCGTAGTTCGTATATTTTTCAATGTTATCAATATTGGGAGCCGTTGGAGATATTTCTGCAATTACTTGCGAAACCCCTTTAGAATTCACTCCCGATAATATTGTTTCATCATCAATATACATCATTTTAACTATTAAATCTGTATCATCAACTCGGCAATGATACCAAATCCACGGTTGTCCATATAACTCTGAGGGAAATAATGTAATGTTAGAATATCCTTCTTCATCGCGAAGAACTATGCTTTCTTCGTCAAACATTGGAATAAGAAGAGAATTGTCTTCAACCCGTTTTTCTATAAATTTTTTTAATGTATTTGCTGTTTTTTCATCTAAGTTTGAAGTAATTGATTCTGATTTTTTTTCAGAAAACCAATTACCAACTGCCAATGTAAGTTCCTCAACAGATGCGTAACGTGCCGTAGTGGTGGTTGGTGGTTCTTCGAAGACAGCTTGTGAGTCAACTGATTTCGGGGTGTCGTTATATAGTTTTTTTTCTATAGTCTTATTCGAAAAATCTGTGCATGATGTAAGGCAAGATATTGTTACTAATAATATGACAAGAAAAAAGTTCAATTTTCGCATTATAGACCTCCAATGTAAAATGTTAATTCTATCAATGATGATTTTCTAAATGTATAAGAATTTCAGATTTACAGAGATTACAGATTGCAGAAGATGAAGTTATGTCTATAGACGTACTGTTCATAATACACGAACTAGGACGAGGCTTTTCTCCGCAATCGGAACAAATCTCTTTAAATTTACATGATGTGCTATCATTTATGTCAGCCAATTCGTGATAATGATCTACTGCATCATATTGATGATTAATCTCGTGTAATAAAACCGCAGACAAGTTTGAAAGTGTACGATTTAACATATAAATTCTTGTATAATAAGAGCAACTTCGATTGTAATCTGTTGTACCATTGGTTGCCGTAGATTTTATGCGGTGTCCCGTCCAATATATGTTTGTTGTAAGGTTATTGCCACTATCGGGATTGAAAGCCGTAATGACATTTCCCCTGTCAGTGCAAGGGGTTGAATGAGTACACAATGTATTTATGTTGGAAGTGGTTACCGTCCCTTTACATTCATCAATAGGTGACTCATAGTATACTGCTTTTTTGTTATTAGAAGAGTCATACAACAAATTCAACCCTAACAAATTGAAATAAACAGAGGAAACATTCTCAAAATGCTCTTTGATAAGGGATTTTGCTTCAGTAGATGAAAGTCCATGGTAGACAAGAAAACCGTTGTCATAGTAGTTATTTACATAAGCACGATAATTAAGATAGGCGAGAATTGCCAGCGGAGGCTCTCCGCTTTTTAGTTTTGTATCGATTTCATTATTTTTTTCCAACGTTGGGCGAAATCGGGCTCGCTGTCAACGTCGGGATATAAGCCTGCTTTCAGATACGTCTTTATTGCGGGGATTCTCCAATCGTCGGTTGTTAGATATGCGGTTTCCATTCCTTCTTTTTTGAGGGTATATACTGCAACATCGTTTAACAGATGTCCAAGACCTTTTCCTCTGAAGCTTGGCTTGCATGCTACCATATGAATATAACCTTCTTTTTTGTCGCGGTTGCAAATTACGGTTATTGTTGCCGCGGGAACACCGTCTACTGTCAGGAAAAAGCAGTTATCCTCACTGTACCAGGGCATATCGGTCATAGCTGCTTTGTAATATGCCTCATCCTTTGCCGGCGCTTCTTCTTGACCCATAAATCTGACGATATCAAGCCATTCGTTCATGGCGTTTGCAAGGTTAGGATAATTTACCAACGACACTCCCTTGGGGAAGAGTGGAGCAACGCATTCGTTTTTATCGTTTTTCCATCTCATAATCAGTTGCTTTGGCTCTGCTTCGTGCTTTTTACTGCCTTGACTGAATGCGGCACTTCGATAATTACCACCGCCGTTTTCACACTCATCATCCCAAAGCTTTTTCATACGCTCATATACGCTGTCATTTATGTCGGGAGTACCCTTTGAGAAGGTTGGCAGCAGCATATTTCCAGCTACCTTTGGATCGGTACAGGCAGTGTTGGTTCTCCATTTATCACGTTCTGCTTTATCGCGAAGATTTGGTATATCCATAGGGATACCGCCGTTTAATATGGAGCGATATGCAAACATACCGGGGAGAAACATATCTAACGCCTCGTATACGTCGATGGTGTCGGCATCCTTCTTGCCAAGAATTTTCTCAACAAAATGATACATAGAATAAAAATCTGAGCCGCCATGTCCAAATCCCTTGACGTCGGCACCTATTTCATTTACAGGCTCATAGCTTTCAAGCTTTTCTTCGCCGTATTCTCCGGAATATTCGTCGGCATTGACGTAAATTTTATGTATGTGTCCATCCTTGGCATCCTCTCTGCCGCATTCCATTCTGCCCTTTGAGCCATAAACGGAATACCATATGGAATCCTTGTACAAATTTCCGTGAACACTTTTTATAATTCCACCGTTTTCGAGAGTTACCATTTCGATTCCAAACTGACCGCCTTTGGCACCTGTTCTCAGGTTTCTCTCGTTATTGATACCTTCAAATCCCACAACTCTGATAGGCTTGAGTCCTGTCATATGAATGATAGGCCCAAGAGAATGAGTGCAATAGAAGGTAGAGTACATATTGTTTCTCCAGTGGTCTCTTTCTCCGTAGGTAATACTGTGCCATATAGGTTCACAGTTGTGTACGTATTCACACTCGCCGTATTCAAATTCGCCGATTTTACCTTGTCGGTACAGCTTTTTCATTTCGTGAGGAGCGGGCATATAACAGTAGTTTTCTCCATAAGCATATATCTTTCCTGTTTCTTCAACGGTTTCAATAAGCCGGACTGCTTCCTTCATATTCTGACAGGGCAATACTTCCGAGAAAACGTGGAGACCGCGCTTCATAGCCTTTATAGCAAACGGAGCGTGCTCGTTTGCATAGTTTGCCAATACAACGGCATCCATATCGTGCATAATGAACTCTTCAAAATTATCGTAAAATGTAATATTAAGTCCTTTCGCATTTTTGCGTTGTGCTTCAAGCGCTTCGGGAAGCTTGTCGCAAATCGCAACAACCTCGGCGTTATCACTTCTTTTACAGTAGTTTATCATACTTGTACCGCGATATGCACCCAAAACACCGATTCTTACTTTTTTCATAAGCTTACACCCCATTTCTGATTTTATTATATCAATATAAAAAAACAGTTTCAATGGATATATTCTATACTTTTATTTAAAATGGTTAGATTTGGTTGACTTTTTGTCAATAGGTCTTTATACTATCCCTATAGGATAGGAGAAATTGTTATGGAAATAAAACTTTTAAAAGATATGGAATTTAATAAATATGCCGGGGATATTTGGAATATGCTTGTTGAAAGCGACGGTGAGTTTGTTCCTCCGCTGTCATCTCGCGTTTCAACTACACAAACCGATTTTTCGTTTAACCAAAAGGTTGGGGACGGCATAGGTTCATATTTTGAGGAATTAAAAAAACAAAGGTTATTGATAGCCGTTGAAAACGGTGAGCTGGTTGCTTTCGTGTCATTCAGGGAAAACTATGAAAACGACAGGATAACAGCAGAAGAGTTCCCAAATATTTACATATCCACTGTTCTTGTAAGTGCTAACGGACGTGGAAAAGGTCTTACACAAAAGATGTATGAGGCTTTATTTAAAAAATACGAAGGCTCAAACATTTTCACAAGAACGTGGTCAACCAATATGGCACATATTAAGATCCTTTCAAAATTTGAATTCGAGACGTTTTGTGTTTTGAAGGATGATAGAGGAAGGGGAATAGATACCGTCTATTTCAAAAAGTCCATTACTTGAAGTTATATAGATTAGCGCTTTTGCTTTTGATACTGTTTAGGCGAAAGTCCGTATTTTTGTTTGAAAGCAGAACTGAAATATGATGCGGAAGCAAAGCCCGTAGTGTTGCTCACTTCCTGGACGGTCATTTTTTCATCCAAAAGTAAGTCAATGGCGTGCTGCAGACGGATATTGTTTCTGTACGCAAGGGGAGTGACACCAACGATGCTTTCAAAAACTCTAATAAAATGAAATTTACTCATGGCACACATTTGTGCGTAATCATCCAAGGAATAATCACTGTTATATGATTGATTCATATGCTGTACAGCACAGGCAATACGTTCAAAGCTTTCATTTTTTTCACATTCGCAGTGATAAACACTGCGTTCAAGTAAAGAAAATATCTGCAAAAGCTTATAAATACAAAGTTTTTCATACAGAGGCTGTTTTTTTATGGTTTCTTCAATGATATCCTCAAAGATGCTGCATACTCTTTGACTGAAAACCGAATCGTAAACCTTTGACGTATTAAGTGAAATGCCGTTTGGAAGCGTTGAGCATTTAAAGTGAACGTAATAAAATTCTGCCGTTTTACTTCCAGTGTAGACGTGATGCTGTTTTTCACCGGGAGCAAATATAATAAACGAACCGGCTTTGCCTGTTACCAACGTATCCAGATAAAAGGTTTCACTTTCCTTGGCAACGTAAAATAAAAGCCAGTCATTTCTTCCGTACGGACGGTCTATTTCACGACCGGGCTTGGCAAAGATATGTCCGCAACTGACAAGGCTTATTCCGCATATTTCGCTTTTTTGTTCGGCATAGGTGTTGTAAATCATATGTTCACCGCAATTTTTCTAAAATTTTTCTCAATTTTTCCTATGGATTCGGCGTTATTATAGCATTAAAATTAAAGTATGTCTATAGAACGGAGAAAAAATATGGCTGTCAAAGAAGAATCATTCAGAATAGGCTGCGGCAGATATCTGCAAAAGCCGGATGCTGTTTTGTCATTGGGGGAAGAGGTAAAGCGCTTGGGAACATCCCCACTTGTTGTCGGTGGAAAAACCGCCCTGGGAATAACCCGTGAAAAAATTGAAAACAGTCTGCAAAACATTTGTCAACACTTTGTAATCAAGGAGTATTCGGGCACTTGCAACGAGGAGCAAGCAATTATGCTGGCAAACAAAGCTAGAGAGGAAGGCCTTGACGTTATAGTGGGAGTTGGCGGAGGAGTGATTATGGACTTTGCAAAGCTGATTGGCTTTTTCGCACGTCTGCCGATAATAAATATACCCACTTCCTCTGCAACCTGTGCTGCATATACTCCGTTGAGCGTGTGTTACACTAAGGAAGGACGTACAATCGGTACAAGGCATTTTCCCAATGAGGTTAACACTGTATTGGTAGATACGGCAATTCTTATTTCACAGCCAATAAGACTGTTGCTATCGGGAATTTTCGATGCCATTGCGAAGTTTGTAGAGATAAAGCATCGCTTTAGCGAAGGGGATTTGAACTATCCTCTCGGTCTTGACTGGGCATACGTTATGGCACAGCATTCTTTCAAGCAATTAAACGAATTAACAGAAGAGTGCATTACTGATATGTTGGAAGGTAAGATAAGCGATACGGTTGAACGTGTGATTTTTACGTCAATTGCAGTTACAGGTGTAATAAGCGGAATTGCCAGAGGCTCTAATCAAACCGCGTTGGCACATAAGTTTTACGAAAATTCAAGAGTTCTGTTCTTTGAAGAGTGTCGCGGATATCTCCACGGTGAAATTGTGGGAGTTGGCTTGCTGTTGCAGAATATTTTTAACAACGAAGAGGGAAACAACGTAACTCTTTTGAAGCTTATGCGAAAGTATGGTATGCCTTGCAGCGCTCGTGACGTGGGGATAGAAAGCTCCGAAAAAGCCTTTGACGAATACTACAGCAGAATTTGCAACAGCAGTTCTATAAATAAGGATGATTTGGAGCAGTGCCGCAAGCTCAAGGAAAGCTTGCAACGGTTTTGGAAAATATAACGAATTTGGAGAAACGATATGCTTGACACAGTAAAGTTTATAGAAGAAAACAAAATTATCGTAATTATACGAGGTGTAGCAAGGCAAAAGCTTATTCCGCTTGCCGAGGCTATGTACAACGGAGGAATCAGACTTGTCGAATGCACGTATGACGCAAGCGGAAAAGTCAGCGACGAAGTAATTGCCCAAAACATCGAGATGTTAGCAAAGCACTTTGAAGGCAGATTGACGGTTGGCGCAGGAACGGTGCTTACCGAAAAACAGGTGGAGCTTACGAAGAAGGCGGGAGGAAGATTTATTATTTCACCCGATACGAATGCAGACGTTATTGCCTGCACCAAAAAGCTTGAGCTAGTATCCATTCCGGGTGCAATTACACCCACCGAGGTCGCTGCGGCACATAGAATGGGAGCGGATTTTGTTAAGGTGTTTCCCGTTGACCTTTACGGTCCCAAATACATAAAAACACTTAAAGCTCCATTGTCTTGCGTTCGTATGCTGGCTGTCAACGGAATAAGTGCCGATAATATAACGGAGTATTTTGATGCGGGAGCTTGCGGAGTAGGTGTAGGCTCGGGAATAGTCAACAAAGGAATGCTGGACGCAGAAGATTATCAGGGAATAACCGATCTGGCAAAAAAATATACGCAAAAGCTGTAAAGGATAGTAAAATGAAATTAACGATCGAACAAATCAAAACATTAGCCACAGGAGTTGTGAGAGCAGAACAGGAAGACGGAAAAATAAGGCTGTGCAGATTCACAAAGGAACAGGAAGAGCTTTATAAAAAAGTCAGCGCCGAAAAAAACAGAAATTTTTACGACAGGAGCCTTTCAAGTGCAGGTATACGACTTTGGTTTAAAACCGACAGCGAAAGCTTTGAAATAAAATTTGATGCCAAAGCAAGTACGTCGCGCAAATACTTTTCGTTTGACGTTTTTGTCAACGGAAAGCCTTTTGACTACATCGATAATTTTTCCAACGTTACCCTGCCAAACAGCTACACAGAGGTCGAGTTACCTCTTGGAAGCTTTGAAAAGAAGGTGCTTCTCGGAAGCGGTATAAAGGAAGTATGTATATTTTTTCCTTACACCGTATGTCCTCTCATCGAAGAGATATCCCTTGATGACGGTGCGTTTGCAGAAGCGGTAAAGCCTGTAAAAAAACTGCTTGCATTTGGAGATTCCATTACTCACGGATATGATGCATTGCGTCCGTCAAATCGCTACGCATCGTGCCTTGCCGACCAATTGGGCGCAGAAGAAATAAACAAGGGAATAGGCGGGGAAGTATTCTTTCCGGAGCTGGCGAAAACAAGAGACGACTTTTCTCCCGATTATATTACGGTTGCCTATGGAACAAACGATTGGAATAGCACATCGGAGGATACCTTCAAGGTAAATTGCAAGGAGTTTTTTATAAATCTTTGCCGAAATTATCCTGATTCAAAAATCTTTGCAATAACTCCCATTTGGCGAAAGAACTATATGGATGAAAAGGAATTCGGTCCTTTTGAAAACGTAGAAAAGGATATTATAGTCGCAGTATCGGGAATGAAAAACGTTACCGTTGTTTCGGGATTTGATTTTGTACCCAAGGATGAATCGTATTTTGCAGACCTGAGGCTTCATCCAAACGATAAAGGCTTTGAACACTACTCAAAAAATTTGTTTGATGCAATTAAAAATATAATACAGTAACAATAAAGCCTTCGGAATTTTGAACAAGTCCAGTAAAAACGGACAATAGAAAAAAGAAGCCTCCTATGGTATAATAGAAATATCATAGGAGGAATTTTTATGCCAAGAAGTTACAGACACATAAAAGAATGCGAAAAAGTGATATTAGAGCTTAGAGAAAGTGGTTTAACAAGGCAAGAAATAGCAGAAAAACTTGGGGTGAGCAAAATTCAAATAAAGAATTTCATAAATAGATACAACAAAAGCCAATTAAAATTGGAAGCAGGAATAGTACCAAAGAAAAGAGGCAGACCGTCAAAGGATTATGTTGTTAGCGAGAAGGACAAAGTTGCAGAATTAAAATATATACTTGCTCGCAAGGATGCAAAGATAAGAAGTTTGGAAATGGAAAATGAATTGATGCGGGATTTTCTATCGCTCACAGAAAGGAAGTGAGACCTGTCGTAAAATATATGGTGATCTACCGCCACAAGGAGAAATACGGAATAAGTGAAATGTGCCGATTCTTCAAGGTGTCAAGAAGCGGTTACTATGACTATGTCAAACGAATGGAAATTCCGGCGAAAGATTTACCTCTTGCAGAAAAGATAAAGGAATGCCAGAATAAATACGGCAAAACATATGGATACCGCCGAGTACACATATGGCTTGAAAGGAATGGCATACACAAGAATCCAAAAACCGTACTTCGTGTAATGCAAAAATACAACTTGCTTTCTGTTGTCAGAAGACGAAGATTCTACAAATACTCCGAGCATATACACAAATATCAAAATCTTTGGAAACAAGATTTTAATGCAGACAGACCAAATCAAAAGTGGGCAACGGATATTTCATATATACACACAAAGCAAGGTGTTCTGTACCTTTCCATTATACGAGATCTGTATGATAACAGTATTGTTGCTTACAAAACCGGCACACAGCAAACTATTAACCTTGTGTTAGATACAATAAAAGCGGCTAAAAGAAAAGAGAAAGTCACTGCAGAGCTGCAACTCCACAGTGACCAAGGCTTTCAATATACATCGACAGCATATTTTAAGCTAACACAATTTTACAACATAACGCCGTCAATGTCAAGTAGAGGAAATCCTTATGACAACGCAATGGCGGAAAATTTCTTTTCCATTTTGAAATCTGAATGTATCAACCGTGTCAAACTCAAAACCTATGAGGAGGCTCGCCTCCTCATAGGTGAATACATTCGTTTTTACAACCAAGAAAGAATACAAACTAAAACAAAACTGACTCCGTTTGAATTACGAAGTCAGTATGTTGGTTAAAATTTAATATTTTATGCCATTAGGGGCTTTTTTGTGCTGTCCGTACAAATTGGGGCACAACATTTCCGAAGGCTTTATTGTTATAATGCAATTTCATTGTTTGGATACATACCGGATACCGAACGTTACCTGTGGACGCTCTCCGCTTATTCGGATATTACAAGATCAACGTCTTCAATAGTGCACTGCTTGAACACTGCTCTTTTGCCGAATTTTGAACTGTCGCACAGTAATACTTTTTTAGCTGCATTTTTCATCATAGAATGCCTCACGGCTATTTCTTCCGTAGAGCAGTCTGTGACGTCACCGTCGTCTGTTACTGCCTTGACAGAAAAGAACATAATGTCGGCATAGGTGTTTTCAAAGGTGCGCTGAGCTTCGCCGCCTATGAGACAGTTTCGGTTATCGTTGCTTAAAAAGCCTCCCGATGATATTACCTTCACGCTTGAATCGGCAAGCAGCATTATTATTTCAATGTTGTTGGTAACTACAGTGATGGAGCTTTTGGTTATTATTTCCGAGGCAACGTAAAATGAAGTGGAAGATTGATCTAAAAAAACGACGTCTGAGTCTTTTATTAATTTCACTGCCTTTTTTGCTATTGCTTTTTTTGCTTCGGCATTTTGCTCCCAGCGACGGTTGAAGTTGACAATGCTTGATGCGCTGACTTCTATTGATGCACCGCCGTAGCTGCGCTTTATTAAACCGCGGCTTTCCAACGCCTTGAGGTCACGTCTTATGCTGGACTCACTGGCAAATAGGGTGTCACACATTTGTTTTACACTGATAAATCCTTTGGAAGCTTTCAAAATATTTAGTATTTCTTGCTCTCTTTCTCTGCTTAGCATTTTTACCTCTTTTGTTAAATGTTGATTGAGTTTGCCTGATAAATTGTTAATAATCCAATTTTCGTGCAAGTTTTTGACTAAATGTTGATTTGTTCTGATTGACAGTGTACCATACATTTAGCAAAATGTAAAGGAGAAAAATAATGCTTGATAACATAAAAGTGGTTGCAATGGACCTTGACGGTACGTTGACCCAACATAAGACACCTTTAAGCTGTGAACACCGTGAAATACTGACAAAGCTGTCAAAGAAATATAAATTGCTCATGGTGGGTGCAGGTCAGGTGATGAGAATTTTTAACCAACTGGAGCAGTTTCCCATTGATATTTTAGGCAACTACGGAATGCAGTACGGCACATATCGAGACGGCTTTATTGAGATAAAACGGGATGAAGTTGCTTTTTGCGATAGAGTCAACGTAACCAAGAAAGTTGACTATCTCCGTGAAAAGTACGGCTTTACGGAATTTGCAGGCGACTCGGTAGAATTTCATCCGTCAGGCTGCGTAACCTTTCCAATACTTGGTACAAAAGCAAAGCAAGAGGATAAGCTGGCATTTGACCCCGACAGAGCCAAAAGACGAAAAATATACGCTGATGTTTGTAACGTTTTCAGCGATTACATTGTGTTTGTGGGAGGCTCCTCTTCCTTTGATATGGCACCGAAGCCCTATGACAAATACTATGCACTTGACCTGTATTGCCGCGAAAACGGATATTCACACAGTGAGGTTGTTTATATTGGAGACGATTACGGCTTAGGAGGAAATGACGAGTCTGTTTATAAATCTGATTTTAATTATTTGACAATAGACCGTTATACCGATTTCCCCAAGGTAGTGGAAGGCTTACTTTGAAAACAAAATACAGCACTCTTCTGTCTTGACAAAAGTGACATTTCGTGATACAATCAACAAATAGGCAACAGCAGTTTTTGCATTATATTTTGCCTGCTTTGAAAGGACAGAAAAATGAGCAATATAATTCAACCGTCTACTCTTTCGGGCTTTATGGAATTGAACCCCAAAGACCAGATCGTTTTTGACAGAATAAAAAGAACGCTTGAGGACGTATATCAGCTTTTTGGCTTTTATCCCATTGATACTCCCGTTTTGGAGAAAAGTGAAATACTTCTTGCCAAAGCAGGTGGTGAAACAGAGAAGCAGTTGTACAGATTCACCAAGGGCGATACTGATGTAACAATGCGTTTTGACCTGACAGTTCCTCTCGCCAAGTACGTTGCAAAGAACTACAATGAGCTGGCTTTTCCGTTTAAAAGATATCAGATAGGTAAGGTTTACAGAGGCGAACGTTCGCAGAGAGGACGCTTCAGAGAGTTTTATCAGGCGGATATTGATATAATAGGCGACGGTGACCTGAGCGTAGTTAACGATGCTGAAATTCCCAGTATTATTTACACTGTTTTCACACGTTTGGGACTTGAGGATTTCACAATAAGAATCAATAACAGAAAGATACTTAATGGTCTCTTCACAGTTCTCGGCGTAGCAGATAAAACCGAGGATATTTTACACCAGATTGATAAGATAGATAAAATAGGTGCGGAAAAGGTTATTGACGAGCTTGTTGAATCGGGACTTGAGCGTGCAATGGCAGAGAAAATTCTGGATTTGCTTTGCGGCAACGAAAGTGATGATGCGGCACTTAAAAAGCTGGAAGGCTTTCTTGGACAAAACGAAGTGTTTGATATAGGCTACAATGAGCTGAAGGACGTTATGGGATATATTGCAAGCTTTGGCGTTCCTAAGAATAATTTCCGCATTGACCTCACTATTGCAAGAGGACTTGACTATTATACCGGAACGGTGTATGAGACCACGTTTAACAAGCACCCTGAAATAGGAAGTATATGCAGCGGTGGCAGATACGATAATCTTGCCGAATTCTATACCAAGAATAAATTACCCGGTGTAGGAATCTCAATTGGACTTACACGACTCTTCTATATACTTTGGGAGAAGGAATATCTTAATAAGTCGATTTCTTATCCTGCTGACGTTATGATAATTCCAATGGTTGACGATATGTCTAAGGCTGTTGAAATATCATCTGTATTACGAGCTTCAAACATCAGAACACAAATATACGTTGAGAAAAAGAAATTCAAGAAAATGATCTCGTATGCAGATGCACTTTCTGTTCCGTACGTAATTTTCTTGGGAGAAGATGAAATACAGAATAATATGCTGTCTGTTAAGGATATGTTAACAGGCGAGCAGAAGAGCTTGACTTTGGATGAAACTATAGGTTATATTCTTGAAAATATAACTGCTTCACAAAGCGGTAAAAGTATTATATTCTAAAAAAACAAAGCTGTAAAAACCTTGGTTTTTACAGCTTTATTTATATACTAGGAAATTGCATTAAATCAACCTCGCCGTTTTTCATTGCAGGGGTATATTTAAAGGTTGCGATAGGCGAGCTTTGCCAGCGGCTGCTAGCCGCTTTTTTATATGCTAAAAAATGCATTAAATCAACTTGCCGTTTTTTAGTTAATTTCCCCAAAAAGCCTGTCCCATTCAAACAGCTCTCCCGGGTCTGTTTTTTGCGGCTTGTACATACTGTGACCTATGACGTGCTCTTTATCAAAAGGTATAGAGTTTCGTTCACAAATATCTTTTACCAGTGGGATGAGTGAGGCATATTGCTCTTCTGTGAATCCGATCAGTGATTTGTCGATGGTATCGTACTCGTCTTTTGTCATATATACAGACATATCTGTTTGTGAACCGATAGCCGCAATTTCAATTCCTATGGAATACTTGTTCATAGCGTTTGTAAGCTTTTCGTACCCTCCAAAGCTTCCTTTACCTGCGTGCCAAGCGGCTCGATTCTCGGGTATATAACATTGAACTGTGCCGTCACGCTCTATTATGTAGTGTATACTTATTTCTCCGTCCTCGAATATTTTTCTTATCGAATCCATATTATACGGGTCATTTTTTGATATCATTACGGCACTTGTAAAATGTATCATTACGTATTCAGGCGCATATTCACGCTCCCAGGAGAATTTCTCAAAAGGAAGAAGAAAGTTTTCTTTTGCAAGATCCGAGACGGTAAGAGGATCCTTTACGTCGGTTGTTGACAATACAGGTATTTCGTCCTCCAGAGAAGAGGTGAAATTTGTTTTTACAGGCTTTGAAGTACATCCTGTGAAAACAAGTACGATAGATATAATTAATACTATAAGCTTATTATTCATAATTAAGACTCTCTTTGACTACAGGATAGTTAAATTCTACTGCATTATCAATTATTAGTCAAGAGGTATTGCTTTTTTCGTGTATCTTTGGTATAATTAGGCGTTATTAAGAAAGGACAACGTTTTATGAAAATAAAAGGATACCTTATGGTTATTATCAGTGCTGTCATATACGGATGTATGCCGCTGATGTCAAAATATATTTACGCAGACGGTGTTAATCCTGCGACACTTGTTTTTTTGCGCAACTTTTTAGCTTTGCCTTCTCTTGCAATACTGGGGTATATGCAGAATAAAACCTTGAAGGTTAAAACAAAAGCCCTCCCGTCAATCAGCATCATCGCCGCTTTGGGTTGCTGTGTAACACCCTTACTGCTGTTTACCTCTTACAATTACATAGCTTCGGGAACATCAACGGTATTGCACTTTGTTTATCCCGCAGTTGTGGTTTTAGGCGGTATAGTTTTTCTTAAAGAAAAGGTAAGAGCAGGAAACATTATAAGCGTTGCGGTTTGTATTGCGGGTATATCTATGTTTTATGACCCAAGCGCATCGATCAATCTGGAAGGCTGTATATGGGCGCTCCTTTCCGGTGTAACCTTTGCAATATACGTACTTATGCTTCCAAAATTCAAGTACCGTGAGATAAAAGGTTTTCTGTTTAGCTTTTACATAGCTGCTGTCAGCAGTATATTGATGCTCATTTATTGCATTGTTACAAATCAGCTCTGCCTACCTTCAACGGCTGTAGGCTGGGGCTTGTGTGTCCTGTTCGCTCTTGCGATAACCACAGGTGCTGTGGTTCTGTTTCAGCAAGGAACCTTCATAATAGGAGGGGAGAGGGCATCAATTCTTGGAACGCTTGAACCTATAACGAGTGTTATCGTGGGAATCATCGTATTCTCTGAGCCTGTTGGAGTACGAACTGTCATTGGCTCTTTGCTTGTCATATCGGCAAGTATACTTATAGCGATATTTGATATAAAAAAGCGGTCAGCGACCGCTGGCGATGCTCGCCTATCGTAATCTTTGAGTATATCCCGACAATGCAAAACGGCGAGGTTGATTTAATGCAATTTCCTAGCATATAAAAAAGCGGTCAGTGACCGCTGACAATGCTCGCCTATCGTAACCTTTGAGTATAATCATACAACCTAAAACGGTGAGGGCGTAATAATCGAGAAAATCCCAATAAAGTGAAAAAGTCAGCCTGGAATGGCTGACTTTCTTTCGTTTATGGCATACTGCGTGGGGGTAATACCGCACATTTTTTTAAACGTTGCGGAAAAATAACTGATACTGTCAAATCCGCATTCAGTGGCTATTTCGCTTATTTGATACAATCCGGATCTCAACATTATCTTAGAATTCTCTATGCGCACCGCTCTTAGATAATCTATTGGAGATACACCGAAGCTTTTTTTGAATTCTTTCCTGAAATAAGTGTCGCTGACACCTGCGTTTTTCGCAAGGAGAGTTACACACAGAGTCGAATCGTTAAAGCATCTGTCTATCGTATCACGTGCTATCGACATACGCTTTGAAATTGGAATTCCATCGTTTTGATTGATCTCTTTTTTTATTATTTCTAAAAGGCTGTAGAGAAGTGCCATACTTCTGTAATTGCGCGGTGAAGTAACACTGTAGCTTTCGCATAGCTCTCGGAATGCCTTTTCAAAAGCTGCTGAAGGCACTATCTTTGGGGTAAAAACAAATGCCTCAGCAGAGGGATCTTCATATTCAAGTTCAAAATGCAGTGAGTACATACTTCCACCTTCTGCTGTGTCACTTAAGTATGATACGTTTTTGGGAAGATAAGTTATGCATCCGGCTTCTGAAACCAAAACTCTGCCGCTATCATCGGTTATGACCTTTTTACCAGACAATCTGAACGTTATTGAATGAAAATGTCCTGCTGCAACTGTTATAGGTTGCGTTTTTTCATATCTGTTATTCAAAGCAATAAAATTCTTTATTGACATTTCTTCGGGAAAATACAATGTTTTCACCTCGTATTTTGCAGTTTTTGGATATTCTATCACAAAACCAAAAAAATATCAAGTTTCGAAAAGTTAAAAACCTGTTTCGATTTGTTATTGCAAAACATTTTTTGACACGTTATAATGTAAACAGAATCTTTTGAATACGAGAAAGGAAAATAATATGTCACAGTTAATGAACAAAATAAACGAAGCGGTAAAACGAGAAGGAATCGACCTCATAGGCTTTGCCAACAAAGAAAGATTTGACGGACTCGAGCCCGCCCTTAACCCGTTTTCTATCTTCCCCGAAGGCAAGACTGTTATTCTGGTCGGAAAGCGTATTTGCAGAGGTGCATTAAGAGGTGTTGAAGAAGGTACAAATTTCCAGGATTATTCTCTTTTTGGACTTAGATGGCTTGAAGATGATTTTCTTTCAATTGCGACTTACGGACTTGTAAATGCAATAGAGGACGAAGGATGGGAAGCAGTACCGATTTTTCCCAACCCCTCGGAAATTGCGCCTACAGGTGTTTCGGTTGAGCCCGGTCGACCTGCCCCCAACGTATTCCCGGATTTCAACTATGCTGCAGTTGCTTGCGGACTTTGCGAGATTGGGTATAACGGTATGCTTTTATCTGAAAAATTCGGTACACGTCAGCGTTTTCATATGATAATTACCGACGCCGAGCTTGAGCCTACTCCCATCATTGAGAGAAGTATATGCGATAAATGCGGTAAGTGTGCCGATATCTGTCCTCTCGGTGCAATCAGCAAGAACGAAACAGAGGAAATAGAGATATGCGGCAAGAAGATGACGGTTGCAAAAATAGATTACGATAAATGTAATTCTTGTAAAAATGGAGCTTGTGCAAACCGACTTTTGTCCAAGGCAAAGCCCGACAGAGTGGCAGCACTTTGCACAAGAACCTGCCTTGCACACCTTGAAGAAAACGGCTTGACAGGAAATGTTTTTGAGAGTTCCTTCAGAAAGCGTAAAGCTTGGGCTTTGGACGAAAGAGGAAACTGTGCAGAGGATAAAGAAGACGTTGTTTCGGGTGGCACGTTTGTTGCCGCAAAGAAGTGATAGGGGAGGAGCCGAGTATGAAGCTTACTTCTCAAATGATAAAGGACAAGGCGGCAGAGCTTGGTATCGATTGTATTGCTATCGGTAATATAGAGCGATTCAAAAATGCTCCCTTGCTTATGAATCCTTCTACATATTTCCCGGAAGCAAAATCTGTAATTGCCATTGCTATGCGTATTCCCAGAGGTACATACAGAGGAATCGAGGAAGGTACACATTGGCATAACTATACGTTTTATTCCTACAATAAACTGAATACACTTTTTCGTCCCAAAAAATCTTATGAGCTTTGTTGCTTTATAGAGGACCACGGATGGGAAGCAGTAGCGCATTATCCTGCAGTACCCGAAGGTAACGGAACTATGAAGAGCCCGGTTGCCCCCGGTAAAGTACCTGCCGATGTTGTGTGCAGCGTAAGACTTATTGCAGCAGGCTGCGGTCTCGGTGAAGTTGGATTCTCCAAGGTTTTCCTTACTAAAAAATTCGGCCCCAGAGTAAGACTTGGACTTATATTTACCGACTGTGAGCTTGAACCCGATCCCATACTTGATACAGGTGACATCTGTATCCATTGCGGTGCATGTGCAAGAGAATGTCCGGGTGATGCAGTACCTAACGTAAAGGACGAGACAAAGCGTCTTGAGGTAGATTTCGGCGAAAAGAAAATATGGTACGGTGACGTGCGTATGGGCAGATGTACCCTTACACATCACGGCTTTAACAATGAGTGCTCTCCTTTCTTAAAGAAGGAATTTCCCAATATGGCATTCGACGTAAGAAACAGTGAAATGACAGAAGAGGAAGCGTATATTCTCAGTTATTCGCTTGCAAGAGCAAAATGGTCCAGGAAGCCCGAAACAGATAACGTAATGGACTATTACAACTATATTCTGTCACATACGGGGTATTTTGCTATATGCGGTGCGAGAGGCTGTATAAGAGCTTGTATGAATGCACTCGAAAAGAGTCATAAGATAGAAAATACTTTCCATAATCCCTTTTATAAAAAGAAGAGTTGGCTTCTTCCCAATAAACCCGAAAAGGTTTCGGAGGGCGTGAATCCTTACCGCGAGGAATATCTCGATAAAAAGTATCCGGGTATAAGGGAAAATGAATATAAAATGACAGAAGGTACAGCTAGGAGCTGTGATACCTGCAATAAATGTCGTGATAAAAATTAAACGATAATGAAGACTGCACAAGTCCATTAAAAACGGACAATTGAAAAAAACACCCTCCTATGGTAGAATAGATATATCTACCATAGGAGGAATTTTTATGCCAAGAGAGTATCGACACATCGAACAATATGAAAAGGAAATTTCTGAGCTTCTGG
>JAZSDT010000054.1:0-17340 GCA_045531285.1 Eubacteriales bacterium | reverse complement strand
GCCCTGAGATATTGGTTTCTCTTGTCAAAGCTCAATACACCCTGCCAAGTCCATGGGGTATAACCGCATACATACCATTTACCGCACGACTTGGTATTTACAACAGCACCGGCAACGCCGCCCAAATCACTGAAATCGCGTGTGCTCCTGTACTCTGTAACCGTTTCAAATTCCCCTTCGGTAATAACGTAGTGAACCGAGCCGAAAAAGTTCATTGACCAGCTCTTTGAAGTAGTCTTTCCGCAGATAGGATGGTCTGTATAAGCTTCGGTGTACTGTCTCATATCACGCTTTTCCACCTTTATTCCCAACCTATCTCCAAGTCCTCTTTCGGTTATGACCTCAACTGCCCTGCCATCGCAGAACACGTTCTTTGAAAGCAGTGCTTCAAGCTCTTGGTCAGTCATTCCCTCGGCGTGCTTTCCGTGAAGAATATACGCACCTCTGTTATTCTTGTAAAGCGACACAGGAATAGCACAGTGCATAAACTCGGTGGTTTCAAAAATAAGGTGAGGCTCCCAGTCAAACGGTTCCTTTGAATCAAGCACCTTCCACGGAGTGTCTGCCATTGCAGTCTCAACGCCTCCCATACGTGTTTTGAGATTTACATCCGCCATTCTCTTGAAGTACTTATAATTTTTCGACATCGCTTTCATCTGGAGCGTGAGCCAGGACATAGGCTCGTATACTCTCATCATTGTAGCAAAGCTCATAGTTGTTGCTTCTGTTGCCGCAAAATAATACGCCATTTCAAAGGTCTGACCGGCAATGGATTTGCCATAAACCACGTCGGGAAGATTTTCCACCTCAGGACAAATGTCGGTAACACTTTCAGGCAGCCATCTTGTCTGCAACGCAAAATAGTAGCTCTTTGTAAAGAAATTGTTGGGATTAACGTCGTCATAAGCGCCGCCGCCCGGTCTGTAATGACCTTCGTTGCCTGTAGTACGGTAGTATTCATCATATACAGCCTTCTGCCAGTTGCCCTTGAAAAAACCGTGAGCACCGTTCTGTAACGCGGGGTATGTATCGGGAGAATATTTGTGTATAGCCTCACCCACAACTCTTGCCACGTTGCCCATACGCCATGCGTTATATTCCACCCACTTGGCTCTCAGCTCTTTATCGGAATGCATATTATTGACTACGTCTTCACGGGTCACATTCAGGGAGTTCTTTTCATTGAATATCTTCATACATCTGTCACAATAACAAACGTGGTCCCGACAGAGTCTCAAATCGTCATCCACCCATATTCCCTCCGGCTTTACAGCTTCAAGATAAAGCTTTACTTCCTCGGCAAGATAAGAAAGAAATTTGGGAGAAGTTGCACATACGATACAATTACTCCTTTTGCCATCCTCTCCGATAATAAGGTTGTCCTCATCGTCAAAAAGTCCTGTATTGTCATTGGAAAGCCCCGAAGGTCCGTGTCCTAAGGTGTTGGATATTTGCAAAGAAACCCTTACGCCTTTTTCTCGGAATATTTTGGCAGCCCTTGCAAAATCCAAAGCCGCTTCTGCATGCTTTTCCATCTTTGGAAATCCGTACAGGCTTGACAGCCATACCTGGTGACAGCTGTCAGGATATTCCTCCATTGCCTTGAAAAAGTCCGCCAGTCTTTCCTCGTCATTAATAAAACGTGCCGCTAATCTATGTACGTACATATTTTTGTCTCCTTTGTGCATTTTGTTTATAAAAAATACAATTGCTTTTACTTAAAATATAGCATCATTCACTTCTTAAGTCAATGTAATTATGATGACTATTTTTGCAAATTTATTGCTTTTTTTAAAAAGAAATGATAAAATAAATCGAGGTGATAAATTTGTCTGTAAAAGGAATATATCTCAATCACGGCTGTGAAGCTGATTCAAGTCTCTCTCTTCACTCCTGCGGCATAGGAATATTTGAAAAAAGCTTTTGCCACGGTCCCAACGTGAGAAGCGAATATATAATACACTACATTACCGAAGGACAAGGTTATCTGGAAACCTCTGACGGCACGTTCCCTTTCGGTTCAGGGGATATATTCTGCATATATCCCGGCGAGGTAATAAAGTATTACACAAGCGGCAGCAAATGTCATTTTGCCTTTGTGAACTTCGTAGGCACCGACGGGAAAAAAATGTATGAGACAATAGGCGTTTCGCATTCAAAACCCGTATTGCACATAAACTGTAATTCAGCCGTAGAAGTAGTACAGCAATGTATGTATTATCTCAAGGCTAACGATGTTCCTTCTCAGCTGAGACTGAATGCCTATCTGCTGGAATTCCTCTCTCTCATAGAGAAAAACAAAAACAAGCAAAAAGCAAAGCACAAGGACCTGTGTGTTGACAAAGGAGTAGCGTTTATGGACTTCTATTTCAATACAGACATATCAATAGACGATATAGCCGCTGCCGCAGGTGTGGAAAGAAGCTACTTTTACAGAGTTTTCAAGCAATGTATGGGAATAGCGCCCATAACCTATCTTACCAACGTAAGAATAAGTAAGGCAAAGGAGCTGATAGAAGCGGGAATCGACTTCAAAACAGTGGCTTCGGCTGTAGGAATAAGCGACGTCTATTATTTCAGCAAGCTTTTTTCAAAGGTGGAGGGAATTACTCCCTCGGCTTACAGAAAAAGCATAAAGCCATAATATAAGGGCTGAAAAACTCCAACAGAGTTTTTTCAGCCCTCTTTTGATCATTCACCTGCTACAGGAATATCTTCTATCTTGTAGGAGTTGATAACGTCATAGTTGACGGTAACCTCCTTCTTGTGATCGGTGTATATTTCCGACTGTATGTCCGAATGAACGGCGCTTCTGATATAATCGTCATATTCCTCGCGGTCTGATTGTGAAAGCTCCTGTCTCAAAACGATGTATATTCCTCCGTTTGTGCCGTTCACCTTTGCGTACTTGCCTATTTCAAGCTTGCTGACAGCCTCTTCGTAGGCACTGTCGATCATACCCTCGGTAAAGGTAATGCCGTCAGGGTAGGTGTTCTGCATACCGTCCTCACTGAGCATAAACAGGGTATCAAAGGAATCTCCGTTTTCAAGGTCAGCGTATATCTTGTCAGCCTTTTCGTTCTGCGCCTTTATTTCTTCCTCTGTAAGCGCTACTGAATTTCCCTCTTCATCCTCTTTTGAAACGTTGTTTACGAAAATGTGCTTTACAGTATAGAAATTATCTTCATAGTACTTGTCATATTCTTCTTCGGCTACGGGATATAAGCCGTTTTCACCTATAAGAAGAGCAAAGCCCTTGTCATAGTAAAGAGTCTGTTCAAGATATTCCTTTATGGTCTCGTCTGTAAATTTAAGTGTGGCAAGGTACTCCTGATACTTTTCCTCTGTTTCAAGGCTGTCCTTAAGGTTCTGATAGCCTTCCTCGAGCTTCTCCTTGTCCTCGTCGCTGAGCACGGCTCCGTTGTCCTTTGCATATTCAACTACCCATGCAAACTGTACCATATCCTCAAGTGCCATTCTGGAAAGTGTCTCTCCCACAGTTTCGGTTCTGCCAGAGGGCGAGTCCTGACTCCAGATAGCCGCATTGTCCTCGGTAAGACCAAGGTAGTTAAAAAGAAAATCGTTCTTATAAGTGTAAAGCTCAGAATAGTATGCCGCACCGTCGAGCTTGGTATCACCTGCAACAATAGCGCCACTGCTGTCTATAGTCCCTTTGTTATCGGTACACGAAGCAAGTGACAAAAGTGAAATTGCAATAAGTATTAAGGCTGTAATTCTTTTCATTATTCTTTTCATTTTCTTCTCCTTTAACTCAATACGGGAATCATTGCCATATTATAAAGGTCGATGACCTCCTCGTTTACAACAAAGCTTGTATCGTTGTCAAGCACCGCCTGAGTGGAAGCCACGTCTATAAGGGATGACATAATAGTAGGATAGCAATTCTGGAAATCCGATGCAAGAAGCGGTACTCTCTTGATTATATAAACGCTTGTACCCTCAAGCTCAAAGGTGTCCCATTGGCCTTCCTCAAGGGAGAAGGCAACACTTTCATAGCCCGACATCGACGAAGCCAGAACACCTCTTGTAATGGTGTAGCCGTCTGGATTCAGCTCTACAAACTTGTCATCGCTCAGCGATGCATATTTGTCCCAGCTTTCACCGTTTTCCAGACCTGAAACTATGCTGTCTATCAAAGCCTTTCTTTGAGCCTTTTCCTCTTCTGTGAAATAAATGTAGTTGCCGTCCTCATCAGTACCTGCGTATTCGGTTCCGACAGCTATATGCTTAACGGTAACGAAGTTATTTTCGTAATAGGTCTTTGCGTCCTCCATAGGTATCTCGTAATCACCGCCTATGGAAAAAGCAAGTGACTTTCCCTTGTTGTAAAGGGCTTCAAGCTCGTAGTAATCTATGAGCAGGTCATAATTCATAGTAAAGGCTTCAAGATACTTGTTAAGTGCCGCCTTTGAACCGAACTGCTCTATTATTTCGTCCACCTGTTTTACTATTTCCTTTTTTTCCGAGGAGGTAAGCTCTCCGTCATGCTTCAAGGCATAGTCGGCAAAAAACAGCTTGGTTCTTATATCCAACTGCTGATCCAGATACGACAGCTGATCAAAGGTTACACCGTCGGATATCACCTGCGCCCAAAGTGCAGGAATGTCGGTGGTTGCACCCGAAAAGTTCTGCAAAACCTGAGTTTTTCCCAGTGCCAGCATATAAATAAACATATTTTCGTTTATGGACACGTCCCCGTAGGACATAACCGTCTGTCCCTTCTGCGATGAGCAGGAAATCAACAGCATTGATGCCGCGAGAACGAAGCACAGTAGCGTTATGATTCGTTTTTTCATATTTTATCCTTTCTGTAGTCGAAAGCTTTTTTGATATTTTATCACACAATTATGAAAATTTCTACACTTTTGCACTATTTATTGAGAAATGCTTGCTTCAAAGCGTCTTATTACCTCGGCATACTCGGAAGCAAAAAGCTCCAAATCTGCAAGCACGCTCTTTTTGTCGGTCTTCATAAGGAAAAAGGGCTTCGCGGATGAACGGAAGGTGAGCTTTTTCTGCCACAGCATACACATTGCCTCGCAGGGCTTCAAATGACTTATGTCTGTGTAAATGTACACCGTTTCACCATTCTGTACCGCCTTGGTAACACCAAGCTTTGATAACAAATGTCTGAGCTGTGATATCTTCACAAGGTTCATTATCGCCTTGGGCGGCTCTCCGAAGCGGTCAATAAGCTCATCGGTCAGGTCGTAAATATCGTCCTCGGTCTCAAGCTCTGCTATCTTCTTGTAAATGTCTATTCTCAGCTTCTCCGAGGTCACGTAGTTTTTGGGAATAAAGGCATCAAGTGAAAGGTCGATGACAGTGTCGTTGTCATCGGTAGAAACCTCCACCGTCTCGCCTCGCTCCAGCTTCATTGCCTCGTCAAGCATTCTGATATACAGGTCGTATCCCACACTGTCCATATGACCGTGTTGTTCCGCACCGAGCAAATTGCCCGCTCCTCTTATTTCAAGGTCTCTCATAGCTATCTTAAAGCCAGAGCCAAACTCTGTATATTCCCTGATTGCAGAAAGTCTCTTTTCGGCAATTTCGGTGAGCACCTTGTTTTTACGGTAGGTCAGATAAGCCCACGCCTTTCTGGTGCTTCTGCCCACACGTCCTCTTATCTGATGCAGCTGGCTGAGTCCGTAGTGGTCAGCATCCTCTATTATAAGAGTGTTAGCGTTGGGTACGTCTACTCCCGTTTCTATAATGGTCGTACAAACAAGAACGTCTATCTTTCCATCGTACATATCACGCCATATTTCCGAAAGCTCGTCCTTGTCCATATGTCCGTGTGCCGTTGCTACCGTAACGCCCTCAACGTTGTTTATTATCCTGGCGGCTCTTCCGTCAAGAAGCTCTGTGTTGTTGATAAGGTAGAACACCTGTCCCCCACGTCTGACCTCACGGCGTATAGCCTCGTACACGGTTGCCTCGTCAAACTCCATAACGTAGGTCTGGACAGGGAATCTGTCCCCCGGCGCTTCCTCCAAAAGAGACATATCACGTATACCGCTAAGCGCCATATTGAGCGTTCTGGGAATGGGAGTTGCAGTAAGCGTGAGCACGTCAACGCCCTTTGCCATTTCCTTCAGCTTCTCCTTGTGGGTAACGCCAAAGCGCTGCTCCTCATCAACTACAAGGAATCCAAGGCGCTTGAACTCAACGTCCTTTTGCAAAAGTCTGTGAGTACCTACAACTATATCTACCGTTCCGTCCTTAATGCCCTCAAGGGCATTTTTTATCTCCGCTTTGGAGGAAAAGCGTGAAAGCAACGCTACTTTTACAGGGAATCCTCTGAAACGCGACAGAATAGTGTTGTAGTGCTGCCAAGCAAGGACCGTTGTGGGAGCAAGCACAGCCGCCTGCATAGAATCCATAATACACTTGAAAAGTCCTCTCAGCGCAACCTCTGTTTTTCCAAAGCCTACGTCTCCGCAAAGGAGTCTGTCCATAGGCACTTCACTTTCCATATCACGCTTTATTTCATCAACCGCCTGAAGCTGACCGTCGGTTTCGTCATACTCAAAAGCTCCCTCAAACTCAGCTTGCCAAGGGGTATCCTCTCCAAAGGCGTGTCCCTTTACGGCGCGTCGCTCGGCATAGAGCTTTATCAGCTCCTTTGCTATATTACTTGCCGCCGCCTTCGCACGACTCTTTGCTTTTTTCCATTCGGGAGAGCCGAGACGGTTGAGCTTTACAGCCCCTTCTGCGCCTCCGCCAATATATTTCGATATGGAATCAAGGTTGTTACACGGCAGATACAGAATATCGTCCGCGGCATATTTGATAACAAGATAGTCCTTTTGAACGTTGTCAACTATCATACTCTTGATGCCGTTGTAAATACCTATTCCGTGGTTTACGTGAACTACGTAGTCCCCTATTTCAAGGTCGTTATACGACATTATGCGCTCTTTTGAGCTGCTCTTGTACTTCACCTTGTGACGTCTTGAAGCTCTCACCTCTGCACGTCCCACCTGGTCCGTCAGCAATACAAATCCGCTTCTTACAAGCTCAAATCCATCCTTCAGCGCAATTACGTTTTTCTCCTTGTCCATTACGGATATTACCGCAATACTGCCCTCTATCCACTCGTCCTCGGGCTTGGCAATGTGTGAGCGAAGTGAACGTGAGTTCAGAGAGTCAACAAGATTTGATGCGGAAATAGTGTTTGCACTCAAAACTGCCACACTGCAGCCTCTGTTTACAAACGCTTCTATATCGTCGAAAAACAAGTCGGCATTCTGAGCCATCGAAACCGTTTTTCTGCTTTCTATCTTGAATATATCACGGTATTTGAAGTCCTCACCCGTAACAAAGCTGTTAAAGATCACTGACGTCCTATTCGAAACAAAATCCTTCAGGTATCCGTAGTCCCTCTGCCCTACTGCAGAGCCTACAGCCCAAAGCTCCGGACGCGATTCACAAAGTCCCTCTATTGCCTCCTCTGCCAGCTTGCAGGCAGAATCAAGACGGTCACGAAGCTTGGAGGTCTCAAACAGACACACGGCACACTCGTCGGTCAGGTAGTCTGCAAAGGTCTCCGTCTTATCATAAATTATATCCGCATAAAGCTCAAAATCAAGATTACCCGTGTTTTCAAGCTTTTCCTTCTGTGCCGTCAACGCACTCTTTACCTCGGGACGCTTTTCGCTCCTTGCAAGCTTTTCAAAGGTTGCGCTCAGCTTCTCTTTGGCTTTTCTGTCGGCATATATCTCCATTGCAGGCAAAACCGTAACTCTCCTGAGCGTGTCTATTCTGCGCTGTGTCATTATGTCGAAGGCTGAAACGGTATCTATTTCATCACCGAAAAACTCTATTCTTAAGGGAAAATCAAGCTGTGAGGGGAATATGTCCACAATGCCGCCGCGCTTTGAAAACTGTCCCTTACCGTCAACAAGCTCACATCTCTTGTAGCCCATATCACAAAGCCTTGCACAAAGCTCTTCTATGTCAAAGCTTCCACCACGTGTAAGCTCCACGCCGGGATTTATAAGGTTTTCGTGGGGAATTGTGGTCTGGCAAAAAGCCTCTGCCGTGGTTGCCACAATGTCCCATTCGCCCTTTACCACCTGTGACAGAGCCGTTAGTCTTATGTGGTCAAAATCGTGTCCCCTTGCATCGACCTTTCCAAAAAACATATCTCGGGGAGGCAAAAAAACACTTCTGACGCCAAAGCTCTGAAGCTCGGCTGTTACGGCACCGGCTTCTCTTTCGTCAGGGAATACGGCTACCGTCTTTTTATTTGTATCAAAAAAGAGCGATGCAAGAATTACCGAGCTCATACCGTCGCACATACCCGATACAAGATATGCTCCCTTTCTTTTCAGGGCATCGGCAAGCTTGGTATATTCGTTTTCTCTTTTAAGCGAATCAAGTATAATATTCATAGTATCTCCAAACGCCAAAAAGGACAAGTTTTACTTGTCCTAATTTGTATTTTTATTATTGTAGCACATTTTTTGGCTTTTATCAAGATATTTTTGCAAGAAGTTCATTGTAAATGGCTTTTGTGTCTTTTTTGTTCTTACCGCCCAATACAAGCACCTTTTCGTCAACGGTAATCAAAACACAGCTCTTCTCACCCGTGTAGGAATAGCGTGTATAACTGCCAAGCTCATCGTTACGGTACGTTCCCATGGAAAGTCTTAACGAGCCGTAGCCAAAGGTTCTGATACCCGATGACATTTCGTGACGGTATTCAACGCTGTCGATGTCGCTGTAGTTGACCGAAGCATCTTGCCAGAAGGTTGCTTTAACGGTAAAGAAGGTATCTTCGTACTTTATTTCTATATTACCAATTGATAGAATTAATGCAACAAGAGCAATCAAAGCCAACAGTATTGCAAGGCTTACCTTTGAGTGTTTGCCGTTAATAAGAGGTATTTTGGCAGGAGCAGTTCCTGCACTCACTTGCTTTCTGTAGTACAAAAAAGAATAAACAAAGGGAATAATAACGGCTAAAATGATAATTGTGAAAACAAGCCAATGAGCTATAGCGACAGGTAAAAGGGTGCAAGCCAGCGCAAGAATTCCGCAAACTACCCATACCTTACCGCCAAAGCGGTGTGTGGCATTCCAGTTTTCTTCGCTTGCAAGAGTCCATTTGATCTTGATTCCAATAGTATAATTATGTTTGCACTTAGGAAGATAGTTGCCCACGGCTATAAACGTTGCACCCACCAGTACCAAAACAAGGGAAGTGATTACAAGATCTTTGCCCAATGCACTCATATACATCATAGCGCATGAAAACAGCGAAATAATAGGACAGATCCAAAAAATCATTCCTGTAACCTTAAGGCTTTGAGATTTGTTACTCTTGTCCAAGCCTGTGGCAAAAACGCAGATAATGTGCATTACAAGAAAAATCAAAGGAATTACAAACACAGCAAAAGCACGACTTGAGCTTCCGTCTGCAACGCCTTGAGCATTCCAATGAGTATTTATGGTTTCGGGAAGTTTGCTCCAAAACAAAACGCCAAAAAGCATAGGGAGTAACGTTACAATTGAAGAAATTATAAATACCCTCTTGTTATTTTTTATCATTTTCCTCTTCTCCTTTCAAAGCGGTTATCCAAAGCATTACGTCTTCAAGGACCGACGTATTGATTTCGTAAAAAATATATTTTCCTTCTCGCGTGTCTCTTATAAGGTCCGCCTCTTTCAGCACAGACAAATGACGGGATATTGATGCGCCCGTGACGTCAAAGTGGGCAACTATATCTCCTGCCGACATTCTACCGCCCTTCAGCATATTCAGAATCTCACGCCTTATGGGGTCGGAAAGAGCCTTTAAGGTATTTTGTATAGCCAAGTCAACACCTCCAACAGTTCTAAATATTTAACATTTAACCTAATTGTTAAATGTATTATACACCATAACGATTAATTTGTCAAGTAGGAATTTTATGATAAATTCTATTTGACTGCGGAGGCTCTCCGCCTCGCGCCCCTGCCTAAAAGCTGTTTATAAATCACCCTCGCCGTTCTGCCTTGTTTGAGCATAGGTGTTGTTACAATAGGCGAGACTTGCCAGCGGAGGCTCTCCGCTTTTTACGGCAGTCTCCCTCTCGGGTTCGATTCCCGAAATTATATACAAACAAAAAGCAGATACTTACGTATCTGCTTTTTGTTTGGGTAAGAATATATATTTTGATACAAATAAAAATAATGTTTTTGTACTATCATGTTTGCTTTATGGGCACCACTTGTCAAATGGGAATATTTAAATTTAACAAAAAAAGTTTTATTTCGAGTTTAGCATTGATATTTTGCGCGCTATGCGCTATAATTTATATCAACGGAGGTTGTTGCAATGATTGATATTAAAGAAAAAACACTTACAGGTTATTCCTTTATTGATTTGTTTGCCGGTCTTGGTGGCTTCAGAATTGCTCTTGAATCTCTCGGAGCACATTGTGTATACTCAAATGAGTGGGACAAGCCTGTTCAAAAGGTTTATGCTGACAACTTTGGGGACGTTCCCGAAGGAGATATCACAAAAGTTGATGAAAACACTATACCAGATCACGATATATTATGTGCCGGTTTTCCGTGCCAAGCCTTTTCCATAAGTGGTAAACAACGAGGTTTTGAAGATAGTCGCGGCACTCTGTTCTTTGATGTTGCACGAATCGTAAAAGCCAAGAAGCCAAAAATAGTATTTATGGAAAATGTCAAAAATTTTGCTTCTCACGATAATGGACGCACCTTGGAAGTGGTTAGGAACACTATGGAGGAACTTGGATACTCATTTAACCAAAGAGTATTAAGTGCCGTAGACTATGGTGTACCACAAAAAAGAGAGAGGATTTATATGGTCTGTTTTAGGAAAGATTTGAATATATCAGAATTCTCTTTCCCGACTCCTTTCAAACTCACTCGCCATGTAGAAGATTTCCTGCTTGATGACGAAAAAATGGTAGAAAAGTTATATGTGAACAGACCCGACACCTACTATAGTATCACAACTGATGATGAGTATAGCGACAAGCCGATTCGTTTGGGAATTGTAAACAAAGGTGGTCAAGGTGAACGAATTTATAGCACTAAAGGAATTGCAATAACTTTATCCGCCTATGGAGGCGGAGTTTTCGCAAAAACTGGTGGTTTTCTCATCAACGGAAAAACAAGACGTTTGCACCCAAGAGAATGTGCGAGAATTATGGGTTATCCTGATAGTTATAAAATTTGCGATAATGCAAATCAAGCATATCAGCAGTTCGGTAATTCTGTTGTAATTGATGTTCTCCAATACATTGGCAAGGAAATCGGTGAATGTGTAAAAGGAGTGTAAGCTTATGAACGAACTGGATTTTCGCACATGGCTTTCTCGTCAAAATGCCAACAAAAAAGTTGTAAGTGATATTGTTTCAAGACTCAAACGCATAGAACGAGAAATAACCCTTTGTGATATTGACATAGAATATCGTAAAGATGAATGTGGTACACTGCTCTCCTTGTTTAGAAATAAGGGTATCAATGAGCAGATGAATGCACTTGAAACATCACTGCCTATAGGAAAATACCAATTAAGCACATATAAATATGCACTTCAAAAATATATATCGTTTCTACAAGAAACTATTTTAGAAAGCCGATAAAATCGCTATCAGAAAGTCCCGGTTTATCATTTTTTAGGTCTATTGAAAAAATAACATTTGCATTATAAGTGTTAGATAGTTTTCTAATCTCATATTCGGAACCACGTGCCGAAATCATAAACTCGTTACCTTCATAAATAAAACGAGTATTATGTAAATTAACAGATGAAGTAACAAAAAGTTTGTCGCCTTGTATTCTTGTAGAAGATATGCTTCGAAATTCGTTTTTCAGTAACGAAGATATCACAGATAATCGACTTCTTCCAACACTACTTGAGCCACTACGTTTGATTCGATATTTAGCAGAAACATTGAAATGTTCCGAAAAATCGTCAATGTCTATAATTTTAAAATCATTGGTAATAAATAGCCGTGCTCCTTTTTCTTTGTATGCTTGGATAATCCAATCGGCAAAGATTTGGGAGCCATTTTGCATATTTATATCTTTTCCGGCAGTTCCAGCATCTCTGAACTCATCAAAATCCCTGTTCATAAATTCGATAATTTCAATTGCATGAGCATTTATGCGGTTAGCATTTAATGAGCTATATTCAAAAGTGCGGGTTAAAATATTTGGTAATAATACAAACTGTCCACACTGTGCGGGACAATGCTTCGCATCAATATAAAATACTCGATTCGTATTTGTTTTGACTCTTATATCTGGTACAGTAGAATCCGCACCGCCTTCATGATAAAATGCAGCATAATCTCCAAATGCATCATTTAAATAATCTGTGCATTCAAGTTCAAAATCTTGCCATATAGCCATGTTCCTCACTCCTTATTTGCTAAGTCTTTTTCAAACATTAATAAGTCTGTTGGTTCTTGACGTTTTTTCTTCAAAGATAATTGACAAATAACATTTGGATTATTAGTGTTAGAAAGACGCCTTACTTCGTAAACATAATCATTCTTTGCTTTGATTTTTTTAGAGTGTCCATTTGTTTTGAATTGATATGTATAATTTGAGCATACAATTCGTTGTTTTTCTATATTTGAATTAGTGTGAAAAAAACACCTATTTTTATTACCCACAAAGGCGAATTCCACATCTCCACTTATTGAGTTTTCTTTAATTCCAGCCTCAATTTCTTCGTAATTATTATCCTTATTTGGTTCATTTGAACCGCTTCTTTTCTTTCTGTAGACAGCACTAATATCAAAATAGTAAGAAAACTTACTGATAGGGAAAATTATATATTCATCTCCCTTGGTAATAAAAAACTTAACTTTCTTGGCGGTATAGAAATCATTTACCCAACCATATAAAATATCTTTATCTATATCTAATGAAATTCCACTACTTCCAACTTTTGAGAATTTCTTATATCTTTCATCCATGAATTTAACAATAGCACGTCTATTTTGAGTGTCTGGTGATTTCACTCCTGCTGAAACTTCAAATTTTTTTGTTTCATCATTAGGAAAAACAACAAACTGACAACATTGTGAGATGTCTTCTTTTATTTCTATAAAAAACTTTGACTTTCCAAAAGATATAACTTCAACATCAGCCTTCGTTGAATCTGACTGACCATGCGATTTGAAAGAGAACTCCCCAGAATGCTTGTCTGATAAATATTTAAAACAAGCTTTTTCGAATTTTTTCCATGCCATAATCATACCTCCAAAGTATTCAAAAAATTAATTATTGATTTACCAAGTGCTTCGATAACATCAACCGTCATGGCATTTCCAGCTTGCATAAGCAAATGTCTGTCGGAAACAATATCTTTAACTTTATCAGCACATTCTTTAGGAAATCCTTGAAGTAATAACGCTTCATACCCTGTCAGTTGATAAATTCTTCCGTCTCTCACATATAACACACCATCTCTTTGAGCACGTAGAGTCGGACACCTGCCATCATATATTCTTAAATCGTTCATTCGTGTGTCGAGTATTTTGCCTTCCATTTTTAACAAATCATCTATAGTGTACTTTCCTTGGTTTACCGGGTTGTTGAGATAATACTTTAAAATGGTAAGCCTTTCTTCGTTTGCAGCATTGTCATCCACTAAAAAGTCAGATAAAGGTTGTTTGTCCACGAACTCCGGCCATAAGAATTTTGAATAGTCTAAATTCAAATCTTTTCTGAAACCTACAAAATATACTCTTTGTCTCATTTGAGGGACACGATAATTTAAGCTTGTAAGAACTCGATAACTTGCAACATATCCCGAATCATTAAGCTCTTCCATAATTTTCTTTATAGTCCGACCGTTGTCGTGAGTTACAAGACCTTTGACATTTTCCAATATAAAACATTTGGGTTGCATTTCACGCATAATACGAGATAATTGAAAAATAATCTGTCCACGGTCATCCGAAAATCCTTCTTGTCTCCCTATAACCGAGAATGTTTGGCAGGGAAAACCCGCAATTAAAACATCAAAATCTGGGAGATTGTCTTTCCCAAGTTTTTTTAGGTTGCCATAATTGTTATCATTTTCAGTATCGTGCATCAGTTTATATGTTGTATCGGCAAGCCTACTTGTTTCAGAACGCCCCACACAGTGTAGTCCGGCTTTTTCTAGTCCCAACCTACCACCGCCAATACCCGAACAAAAATCAAAAAATGTATGTATCATCTTCGTCTCACCTAGCATATTACCTAAAAACCTTTAAATAATTCAGATAAAGTAACATTAAGGCCATCCGCAATCTTTTTTATATTGCAAATAGCAATATTTCTTTTTCCTGCCTCAACGGAAGCAAAGTATGTTCTGTCCATCCCGATACTTAGTGCAAATTTTTCCTGACTTAAACCTGTTTTGGTGCGAAGCTCTTTTATTCTCTCTCCAAGTTTTTTCGTAATCATAATTATCCCTCCTAAGTTCATTATACGAGTAAACGGATTTTATAACAACGGATTATAAGCAACAAAGCTATAAAAATTAAAACATGAACGAATACCCATAAATTGAACGAAAACAAAAAATATAAAAAATTCCATCAAGGAAGTTGTCTATTCCAAGATGGCTTTTATAATTCTATTAAAACTAAAAGCATGAATACAGCGAAACCCTTGAAATAAGGGGTTTTGGCAAAATAAAAGAACGGTTATTTGTATCAAAATAACCGTTCTTATTTGGTGAGCCACATCACTTTGCAGTCGAACGCCCTGCTGTAATCCGGCGTCAATTTCCATAAGTGTAATTGTTCTGTTGTCGCCTGAATAGTTAAACGTTAATACGACTTTATCGTCATAAACAAATACGGAATTGATAAAAATTTTTATCAGCCGTTTTTGACATTCCAAATCAGTGTAATCCATATTAACAAACTGATGCAGGAAATATACTATGTGTTCTTTTTTCAATCCCAAGTTTTCTTTCAACTTTTCCGAAGCAAGTGCCGCCTTGATTTCAGCTTTCTGCTCATCAAGCTCGTCCACTCGCTGTTTTGTTGCATCGTTAAAAATGCCTTGCTCAATTGCTCTTACCAAATTGGAAATTGCTTTTTCAACTTCAGTCAAGCTCTTTTGCAGAGAGTCTGTATATGAAGTGTCGGTGTTTTGTGCTATGTAGTACTGATATGTATTTTCTGCAATAAACTCTAATAATTCTTTGTTCTGCACAAGCCCTATTACATATTCAAGTACAAGATTCTCTATCCATACCTGTCGTACCGGCTTTTTATTGCACAGTTTCTTACGTTGATTGTGACAGTAATAGTAGTGATGACGATTTCCTGTTCTGCTTGTTCCGCATACACCTACCATCATAGCACCGCATTTGCCACAGAAAAGCTTTTCTGTCAGCAGATATTCAACCTTTGAGTTTTTATGTGCCGCCGCTTTCTGATTGTATTTCAGCATTTCCTGTACTTTGTAAAAGATTTCTTCAGTAACTATTGCAGGAACGGCATTTTCAATACGTACTTCATTGTTGTATGTATAAACACCGATATACTTTTCATTTTTGAGTATAGTCCTCAAACTATTGTAGGTAAACTGTGCACCTCTTGATGTTCTGAGACCTTTTTCGTTCAAAACCTTTATGATCTGTGAAACGGTTTGACCTTTAGCATACATATCATATATCAGTCGTACAGTAGGAGCGGTCTTTTCATCAATTACAAATTTCTTGTCCTTATCAACTGCATACCCGAGAGGAATATTTCCACCGGTACACTGTGCCTTTGTTGCGCTTGCTTTCATTCCACGACGAACATTCTGCGACAACTGCTCGGAGTAATATGCCGCCATTCCTTCTATAACGGATTCAAGGATAATACCTTCGGGTGTATCGGGTATCATCTCGGCAACATAGTAAATTTTAATGCCATTTTTCTTGAGGTGATATTTGTTAAGGGCAATTTCTTCTTTGTTTCGCCCTATACGGTCTGTTTTCCAAACAATAAGTGCATCAAATTTATGCTTTGCTGCATCCGAAAGCATCAGTTGAAACTGTTCTCGGTTATCGTTTCGCCCTGTCTGTGCTCTGTCCGCATACACATGTATAATTGTAAGTCCATGTTCTGATGCAAAGCGTTCAGCTTCGGCAACCTGACCTTCTATTGACTGCTCACCTTGTCTATGGCTCGAAAAACGGGCATAAACAACAGCGTTCATCTGTTCACCCCCTATAGTTATTACATTGTCCCACCATTATGTATGTAACATTCTTTTATAAAACTAAATACCCTGGAATTATTACATATTTCTGATGATGTAAGTATAGTGTAAAGTATTCTTCTCATTAGTTGGATTTCTTCATTTCCAAAACAATTATAATCATGATCGTAAGCACTATTCCCGAGCTGCAAATGTACCCTATTTCTTAACTCTCGAAGTATTTTTAGTGCCGGAAATGCATTATGATCAATAGACAATAAGTGCCTTTTTTCAATTTTTTTAATCATTGAATCCAAATCCATACGCATATTATATTCAGGAACTTGTTTAAACAAGCGTGTTTCTATTTTTGTGTTAATACTGTTTACAATTTTAGGATTAGAAACAATTGTAGAAAATTCTTCCCATATAGTTGTGTTCCAATTGCCTGTACTTTGTAGCAAGTTAACAAATAAAGCTTCGATTATGGACATTGATGTAATTATATAAGATTTGTATAGCATTGTAATTATTACAGTAGATAGATTTAATTCATGCAGCTGCTTTTCGATATATTCTATATATTGCATACTGTAAGCAAAATTACTTTTTAATCGTTTTGCATCATCGTCATTACCTGAAACCTTAATAGCATTTTTATAATATTCGACTGGCTCGGGATACCATCTTTCAGCAGTTTTATATTTTTCGTTTTGAATAAGCGTAATAAAAGGTAATTCTGGCATTGTTATATTTCACCTCATATTTTGCATTGCAATCACTATGAAAAACGCAACTAAATTTTGTTATTACTCTTTAACTGTTTCTAAATTCAGTGCAAGTCTTGCGGTGTTTCTGTCTTTAAGACATGCCTTGTCATATGCTCTTGCAACCTCATATGCGTTTGCGGAAAGTTCACTTGGCATATATGCTTTGCCACCAGCCCACACTTCGAGCGGTACATTCAGCGTTTCGGACAGCTGCATTGCAATAGGAAGCGGCGCATCCTTCATTCTGCGGGTTATGATTGAGCGTACTTGTCTATCCGTAAGTCCGGTAACTCTTACAATGTCAGAAATATATAACCCCATTTTCATTGTTACCTCAATGAAAACCTTGTAAAAAGGAAGACCTTCAAGTTCG
>JAZSDT010000042.1:0-18243 GCA_045531285.1 Eubacteriales bacterium | reverse complement strand
AATAAGTGACGGCAACACGGAATACGTATTCAAGCTGGGAGACAAGACTCTTGAAGCAGTTGAGCTTGGTGAAGGTATTTACTGTGTTGATATTGCCGATATTGCGGCAAATGACCTTGATGAGATTTACACCTTGACGGTAAACGGAACACTCAACGTCAGCTACAGCGCATTGAACTACGTGAAGCAGACGGTTAATTCCGCAGACACAAGAATGGCAAATCTTGTAAAGGCACTTTATAACTATTGGTATCAGGCAAACGAATACGTTAAGTGATTTTTTTCAAGGGAGTGCTTTTTAGCAAAAGCACTCCCTCTGTAAATCATCCCTTCATCAAAAGCGAGTCGGAGAGGTTGGTTTAATGCAATTTTTTAGTATATAAAAAACTAAATTGGCTGTTTAAAACTCTATTCAAGTTTTAAACAGCCAATTCTATAAAATCAACTTATTTATTCGGGATCCCACTCGTATTGGTCAGCGTAGCCCTTGATAAGCTTGTGGGCATCAAGGATGTCCTTGTTACGCTCACTGCCTTCCTGAATTTCACGCTCAATTGTCAAATGACCTCTGTAGCCGTGTTCATTGAGTCCCTTGATAACTGCAGGGAAGTCAACCTCACCCTGACCGATGGGAGCTTCCTTACCAAGAAAACGTCCGTCTGTAGGCCAATGACCGTCTTTAAGGTGGAGACACTTAACGTAGTCGCCTACAACCTTTATAGCATCAACAGGGTTAGCCTTGCCGTAAGCAATGATGTTTGCGGTATCAAGGTTAAGACCTACGTTGCCTGTACCAATGTCCTGAATTGTACGAAGTAGCGTAACGGGAGTTTCCTGACCTGTTTCAAGTAAGAACCATTGGTCTCTTGCCTTAAGTGTTCCGCAGATATACTTCATCATAGGAATGAAAGAAGTATATTTGGGGTCATAAGGATTCTCGGGAATGTAACCGCAATGGGTAACAATGTACTTTACGCCCCAGAGCTGAGCAATGTCCGAAGCGTTGAGAATGTACTTCATTCTTCTCTCTCTGTATTCGGGAGGGATGAGACCTATGGTGTTCTGACCTTCATAGAAGTTCCAGTAGCAGGGCTGTCCCCAAGCTGCCCAGATAGCGTTGATTTCAATACCGTACTTTTCGATATAACCCTTTACTTCTTCTGTTCGCTCAATGAATTGCTGTTTTGTCTCATCGGTAAACAAAGCACAAAACATAATACTGTCAAAGCCTAAATCGTGTGCCAGTCTGAACATATCCTCGAGATTGTCGGTTGTGTAATCTCCGCGCCAGGTGGACATTACACCGAATTTCATATCAGCCATTGTATTCTCCTTTTATTCGGGATCCCACTCGTACTGTGCGGTAAGATCCATAAACATATTCTTTGATTCGAGAATGTCGCGCTTTCTCTCGTCCGTGTCGCCTCTTTCACGCTCAATAGTGAAGTGACCTCTGTAGCCGTGCTCGTTAAGTCCCTTGATAACTGCAGGGAAGTCAACGTCGCCTTCGCCTATCTGTACCTGTTCGCCAAGGTTGTGACCGTCTGTGGGCCACTTACCGTCCTTGAGGTGGAGACACTTAACGTAATCGCCAACTATCTTAAGCGCGTCAACGGGGTTAGCCTTACCGTAAAGAATAACGTTGGCAGTATCAAGGTTAAGACCTACGTTGCCTGTACCGATATCCTGAATTGTACGGAGAAGAGTGATAGGTGTTTCTTGACCTGTCTCAAGGCAGAACCACTGGTCTCTTGCCTTCATTGTTGTACAGATGTATTTCATCATGGAAATGAAAGATGTGTAGACGGGATCAAGAGGATTTTCGGGAATATATCCGCAATGTGTAACTATGTACTTAACACCAAGCGCCTGACCGATTTCAGAAGCGTTGAGAACTCTCTGCATTCTTCTGTCGCGGTATTCGGGAGGGATGAGACCGATAGTGTTCTGTCCCTCGTAGAAGTTCCAGTAGCAAGGTGCGCCCCAGCTAGCCCAGAGAGCGTTAATTTCAACGCCGTACTGCTCGGAATACTTCTTTATCTGAGGTGCATCAGCCAGCATTTTTTCCTTGAACTCGTTTGTTGCGTGAATGTTGATCATCAAGCTGTCGATGCCTATTTCAGCTGCATCGCTGAACATCTTTTCAAAGTTGCCTTCGTAATGTGAATATGCAGCCATCATACCAAATTTAATTTTTGCCATAACTTTTCTCCTTAACTCTTTTTATATTTTATATTCTGAATGGCTATTGATAAAATAACCAAAATGATACCGAAATACTGTATAACGGAAAGGTCGTCACGGAATATGAGACCGCCCAATATTACAGCTACAACAGGCTCTATTGCAGCTACGACTGCCGCCTTGCCCGACTCGATTTTCTCAAGTCCCATAGTGTAAAACAGATATGGAAGCACGGCTGTTACGAGCCCTGATAAAACCATTATGACACAGTTTGAGGGTTTTGTCAATACGCTGTTTGCAATTGTTGGTATATCAACAAAAAAGGCTAATCCAAGAGTTGCAAAAATGAACGTATATGCGGTTATAGTAATACTGGGATAGCTTTTTTGCAGTGCAAATCTCGAAAAAATACTGTACAGTGCATAAGCAAATCCCGAGGTGATTCCCAGCGCAAAAGCAACAAGCGAAATCTTTGTGTCGCTGCCGATAACGCCGGAAACAAAAGCCGAGCCGGCGACACACACAATGCAGGAAAGTGCTTTTATTTTTGTTATTCTTTCTTTAAATATGATCAACGACAAAATGATTACGAAAACAGGCGAAGTGTAAAGCAATACTGCCGCCACCGACATTGATGAAAGTACAATTGTTCTGAAATAACATATTGTAAATATCATCAGGCTTATAAGACCGCTGCCTATAAAACACCAAACGTCCTTTAGCTTGAATTTTAATAAACTTGGCTTTTTGATAAGTATAAACAGAACTACCAAAATAGACGCAAAGAACACTCTTACTCCCGCTATGTCGATGGAACCCAGTCCAATTGAATCAAAATAGTTTACAAAAATTCCCATCGTACCCCACAGTATACCTGCGATGAGTACGTAAATTACTCCAAGTGTGTCCTTTTTCATTTTTATCCTCATATATTTTGAAATTCAGGCTGTCTGTTTTTAAAGCGGCATATTCTGTTAAAGCCTGCTTCCTTTATAAGCTTTACAGCATTGTTGAACCGATACCCTAAAACGCTTGGCTGATGTGCGTCAGAGCCAAGAGTTACAATTTCTCCGCCAAGCTCATAAAATCTTTTTATTACTTCAAACGTGGGGTGAGGGGAGTCAAAGCCTTGCCTGAAGCCTGCTGTGTTTATCTCGATTCCGCACCCGTTTTCGATAAGGAGCTTAAGGACCTCGTCGATAAGAACGGAAAATTCGCCGTAGTGCATTGCCCGGTCGGGATAGTTTCCGTATCTTGCTATGTAATCAAGATGTCCGTATACGTCAAAGTATTTGCCATAAAGCTTTACGTTTTCGCATACCTCTTCAAGATATTTACCGTACGCTTCAGCCTTTGACAGAGGTGCGCAAAACGAATTGTCGTGGGATACGTTCACTCCGCAGACAACGTGTGAGGAACCGATTACAAAATCATAATCAAAAAGCTTTGATGCAGTTATTACTGCCGCTTCAGTGTCGGGTCGCAGCCCAATTTCAACGCCTGCTCCTACGAAGCCCTTATACTTGTCTCTGGCATTCCATACTTTTTCTTGGTACTCGCAGACGTCAAAGGGCTTTGCCTTATCATCGTGTGGGTCCATACCGTCAAAAATGTCGTAGTGCTCGGTAAAAACCAGACCGTTCAGCCCCGATTGCTTTGCTTGGCAGACAAAATCGTCAACCGAAGCACTTCCGTCAAAGCTTACGTCGCTGTGTATGTGAGAGTCTGTAAACATTATTTTCTCCTATATAAAGCTGAAAAGAATTCCTGTCAAGAACAGAAGCACATAAAGTCCCATAAAGAGCTTTGCAATGAATTTTTCTTTTCTTGAAAAGGATTTGTATTTTTTGTTTCCTGTTTTGTTTGACACAAGCTGCCATTCCGTGTCATATAAATTATAGGCGAGTTGTGTTTCGATATATGATATTATCTTCATTTTACTGCTGTTAAGGTCGGCATAGGATTGAATTACCGAATACCAGGAAAAGCAAACTATTCCGCCCACAACTGAAGAGAGGCAAGTGATAATTGTTGAATATCCAACAGAGCAACCAAATACCTCAAGCTTGTCCGATAAAGCAAATGCAGCAAGTATTACGCTTATTATCACTGAATTAAGAGTGATATAAAAGCTGTTGACAGTCTGTTTTCTCCGTACAAGCTCCTCGGAGGTCTCCACAAACATTTCGTACTGCTTCATGGCTATATCAAGATTGTCTTGAAGCCTCGAATCAAGGTGTGATGCGATATAATTTTCGTCGTCCAAAAGCATATTGAAAATTTTGTTGTTGTCGGCAATAAATATTTTTTGTTTGTTCTGGGAGAAAATGAATTCTCCGTCTTTATCTCCTTTTTCAATGCTTGTTTTACTTTTGGATTGTTCAAGTATCTTGTTGAGTGGGTAATCCTTTTTTAATTTGTACACATAGATATCCTTGTTTTCTTCCAGAGCAACACCCAGCTCCCAATCTATGTTTTCGCTGGCACCCGAGCTTTCACCTACAATGTAAATGACCTTCTCAGCACCTCTTATTTTTGCTCTGGCATCATCGTGCCAATCGCTTTGCGTACCTTTCAGTACGGAACATTTGAAACGGGTAAGCTCTTCGCCCCATTTGTCGATGAGTACCTTTACTTCATCGTAATCCTTGCCGGAATGAATAATAAAATAATGCATATTTACTCCAATTCATTTAGCTTTTTGCACATCTTTACACAACACTAGTCTGTAATTAGCTTAGGTGGGAAAAGCTCGATACCCACAACACCGTATTTTTTCTGTTCTTCTGCAGAGTAATACTGCTCCATATCAGACGGATGTGCAGTATCAATATCTTCCAAAGTATATCCGCATTGCAAAAGCGGCAAGTTTTTATACAGCTCTTCAAAACTGTCAAAACGGTGCAGTTTCTTGACCGTTGTACGCATCTTCTCACCGTTGACCGAGTTTGTAAAGATGACATCATCGCCTGTTTTGATTTTTTGACGCTTTTCATCAAACAGACGAAGTTCGATATTTTTTGCTCCACTTTTTATCTTTTCAAAAGGTGATGCGCAAAGTTTCATTTCATGCGTAGTTTTCCGACTTAAACAAACAACGGATTCCACGTGCTTTGTTCCCGTAAAAAGATTTACAGGATAAACAGGGGTTGACTCGTATCCTTTGCTCACCAAATATCCCATATCACGTGCAAGTGTTGCTGGGTCACATGAAATATACAGTATCTGGCCAACGTTTCTGTCAGACAGAAAATCCAACAGCTTGGTTGTTGTTCCCTTTCTGGGAGGGTCCAGTATCACAAGGGAAGGGGGATAGCGGTCAAACCAATCCATGCTTGTAATATCTGCTGAATCGCACGCCGCAAACTCGGCATTTTCAATACCGTTGATTTTTGCATTTTCTTTGGCACAATCAGCAGCCTTATCGACTATTTCTATTCCAAACAGTCTGTTTGCACTCGCCTTGATATTGCCTTTTTTCATTTGATTAAACAACGTGATTCCTATAGACCCTATGCCGCAATACAGGTCGTATACGTTTTCATAATGTCCTTTAAGAAGTGAAAAGCCTATTGAATATATCTTTTCTGCACCTGCACGGTTGACCTGAAAAAAAGAGTCTGGAGACATCTTCAGTTTTGTGTCAAGTAAGGTGTCGGTAAAGTATTCTTCACCCCACAGCAATCTGTAATCCTTTCCGAGAACAACGTTTGTGTCCGCAGGGTTATGGTTCAGATATATGGATGATATTTCACTGAATTTTTCTACAAGCCGGTTAACCATTTCTTTTTCGGTTTTTTCGGAAGCAAGCTTTTTAGTGCTTGTTACGATACATACCATTACACGGTCGTCGGAGTTTATTCTGAAATACAGATGACGTATTGTGCCCTTGCCCGTGGTTTCGTCGTAGCCTGAAATACATTCTTTTTTTGCAAAATCAATTATATGCTTTGCTATGTCTCCAAAAATCTTTGGCGTTGTAACACAGTCTATGGTGCCATCAACTATTCTGTGGGAGTGACTGGCATAAAAACCACAACGAATACCGTTTTCGTCTTGCGTTACAGGGAGCTGTGCTTTGTTCCTATATCCAAATGCCGAAGGAGTAAGGCAATCCTTTACTTCGACGTCAAGGTGACCTATCCGTCGCATTGCCGAACGGACGGTTTCGGTTTTGATTCTTTCTTCTTCACTTAAGTTCAAATGTCTGAAAACACAGCCGCCGCACTTACCGAAAACAGGACAGTCTGCATTGCTTCTTGTTTTGGAAGGGGAGAGTATTTTTCTGACTTTTCCTACGGCATAATTTTTGGTAACCTTGATAATTGTAATTTCGGCAATATCATCAACGGCAGTAAAAGGCACGAAAACTACCTGCCCGTCAACGTGAGCAACGCCGTTACCGTCACCCGATACGCTTTCAATATTAACTTGTAAGATATCGTTCTTTTTCAGCATACAAAACTCCATTATATAATTTACTAAAGTATACACCATATTGCCGCTTTTTTCAAGTAAAAAAGAAAAATTATGCATAAAATAAACACAGTGTAAAATAATAGCAATGTAGAAAAAAGAAAGGTGGTATAACCGTGGCAACACTTACAACAAAAGAGCTTGACGCTATAAAGTCAAGTCTCACAGGAGAAGAAAACATTATTGCAAAGTACAAGATGTATGCAAATGCAACTTGCGACCCGATACTCAAGGAAAAGCTTAACTCAATTGCAGATAAGCACCAGCAGCATTTCGATAAGCTTATAACGTTGCTTCAGTAAGGAGAAGAAAATATGGCAGATTGTATGACAAATTACACCGATAAAAATATTATGACCGATGCTATTGAAACGCAGAAGTTTATTACTGGCGGTTATAATTGGTCCGCCAACGAGTGCGCTCATCCCAATATCAAAAATGCGTTTATGGACATTCTCAACGAAGAGCATTGTATCCTCCACGATGTATTCGACGAGATGCATGCAAGAGGCTGGTACCCCACAGAAGAAGCCCCTGCAACCAAGATCAACGAGGTAAAGAGCACCTTTACGGGCGTACAGCAGTAAAAAGCAAAGGCAAAACGTTTTACCGTTTTGCCTTTGTTTTTGCGTATCATGAAATTGCATTTAATCAATCTCACCGTTTTGCATTGTATAGTTTACTCAAAGGTAACATAGCTGAGAATTGGCGGCTGCTGCTTATTTCTATTAAGAAAAACCAAGAAAAAAACAAAATAGATATTGAAATTCGCTACACTTTGTGATATAATTAACACAGATTTAACATTACATAATCTGAAAGGGATGCAACCTGTGAATCATTTTGACATAAAAACACACATATATTTCGGTGAAAGGTCTTTAGACCGTATAACCGAGCTTCCGTATAAGAATGCACTCATTATATCCGATCCGTACGTTGTGAAGAGCGGAATGATACATCTTATAACCTCCCGTCTCCAGCAGGCACAGATCGAATGGAAGGTATTTGATGACGTAATTCCCGACCCACCTATTGAAAAGATATCCTCAGGCGTTGCCGCCGTGCTCTCTCAGAAGGCAGACGTTTTGATAGCGATTGGCGGAGGCTCTGCTATCGATTCTGCAAAAGCAATACGTGAGGTTGCCGTACAGATAGCCCCAACGTATCTGCGTCCCGCTCTTATTGCTATTCCCACAACAAGCGGTACAGGTAGTGAGGTTACTTCTTTTTCTGTTATCAGTGATACTGCCAATCACACAAAAATTCCTCTTGCGGATGATTCTTTGCTTCCCGATGAGGCGATTCTTGATGCAGAGCTTGTTAAGAGCGTACCTCCTGCAATTACGGCAGATACAGGTATGGACGTATTCACACACGCTCTGGAATCCTACGTTAGTACCAACAACAATGAGTTTTCCGCTGCCCTTGCCGAAAAAGCAATAGAAATTACAGGCTCGTTTTTGCTTCGTTCGTTTTTGGATAACAACGATACGCACGCACGTCAAAAAATGCATATAGCATCTTGCTTGGCAGGTCTGGCGTTTAATACAGCTTCTTTGGGTATCAATCACAGTATGGCACATCAGCTTGGTGCTGCATTCCATATCCCTCACGGCAGAGCAAACGCAATGCTTCTTCCTCACGTTATTGAATATAACAGCGAGATAGATAAGTATTCCAGACTTAAGACCGATTATCCCAAGCACGTCAGAAAATACGCTACAGTTGCCAGAACACTGGGCCTTCAGAACTTTAACATCGTAACTACCGTAAGAGCACTTTCAAACTGGTGTCAGTTTATGATGAAGGAGATGGATATGCCCCTGTCAATTTCGGAAACGGGAGTCTGTACCGAGTCTGAATATTTTGCTCAGATACCTGCAATGGCGGAAGCGGCAATGGCGGATAAATGTACTGCTACAAACCCCAAGGTCCCCACTGTTAAAGACCTTGAAATGCTTTACGCACAGCTTTGGTAAGAATCAATAATACACAAAAAGCGGCTTTTAGCCGCTTTTTATTTTATATAGCGGGAAATCCTATTAAATCAAACTCGCCGTTTGGCCTTTTTGAATGAAGGCATAGAATAAGATAGGCGAGCATTGCCGGCGGCTGCTAGCCGCTTTTTATATACTCGTGCTCGTGCAAATTGTCATATAAATTCTTTGCTGACATAAAATATACAAAAACCAAGGAGCGTGCCTTATGAAAAAAATAATATCACTGTTTTTATTGCTTTTAACGTTGATGTCACAGCTTGTATCGGCAGATTTGTTCGAGGATGAGATTCCTGTTTTTTCAGCCGACGATTATCTTATTGACCCACCTGAATCCGCAGATGTATTCGCTCTTGAAAATACAGTTTCGGGAGCTATACTTATGGAAGCGGACAGCGGACAGATTTTATTTGAGCAAAATCCTGACGAAAAGCTTCCGATTGCTTCCGTTACGAAAATTATGACCTTACTTTTGTCATTGGAAGCAATTGACCAAGGAATTATAAGTCTTACCGACACCGTTACTGTCAGCGATTATGCAGCCTCAATGGGCGGAAGTCAAGCATTTATGGAAGCAGGGGAGCAGATGTCGGTAAACGATATGCTGAAGGCTATATCGGTATCCAGCTGTAACGATGCCGCCGTGGCGATGGCGGAACACCTTGCCGGAAGTGAAGGTGCTTTTGTGGAAAGAATGAATGCCCGTGCACAAAAGCTTGGTATGACGTCAACGGATTTCGTAAACTGTACAGGGCTTGACGATGACCAGATGCATTATTCGTCCGCAAGGGACGTAGCAATAATGTCAAGAGAATTAATAAAGCATCCTACAATTTTTGATTATACAACAATTTGGATGGACTCTATTCGCGACGGCAAGTTCGGACTTGCCAACACCAATAAGCTTATACGTTTTTATAACGGTGCCAACGGATTAAAAACAGGCTCTACGTCCAAGGCGCGCTATTGTCTCAGTGCCACGGCATTGCGCGACGGAATGCAGCTTATTGCGGTAGTACTGGGTTCTCCAACCAGTGCAGAGCGCTTTTCTGCCGCCAAGGCTTTGCTTGACTACGGCTTTGCCAATTATTCGGTATACCGTCCCAAGTCCGATACCGTGTATAGCCTTAAGGTGTGGGGTGGAAAGGAGGCGCACGTAAAATGTGAAGCTTCCTCCAATGCAATTCTCCTAAAAAAAGGAGAGCAGAACAAAATAGAAGAGATTACGGAACTGCCCGAGTCACTGAACGCACCTGTAAAAAAAGGTGATATCGTTGGAAAGATAAAATACGTAGTAGGCGATACAACCGTTGCCGAAAGTGAAATAAAAGTCATGGAAGACGTAAAAAAAGCAACGGCGATTGACAGGCTTTTGGATATTTTATCACTAGTTTTTTGCTCAAAATAAATAGTACTTGCAAAATTCGGAAATATGTGATATAATTATTTAAAATTTGTTACTTTGCATACGTAAAAAAGAGAGGAATACATTATGAATAAAGGTATAGCGGTTGTTGGTAACCTTTTGGTTGACCACGTTAAGATGATTGACAGCTATCCCACTCCGGGAATGCTGACTAATATCAGATCTGTTTCTCAGGCAATCGGCGGATGCGCTTGTAATACAGGTGCAGCTCTTGCAAAGATCGACCCCGAGATGAACGTTGTTGTTATAGGTAAGCTGGGCAACGATGCAGACGGTAATTACATAAAGGGAATTCTTTCGGGATTGGGAGTTAATATCGACGGTGTTATTACTGTTGACGATAAGCCCACTTCATTCTCTGACGTTATGTCGGATATGTCATCAAACGAACGTACCTTCTTCCAGGCAAGAGGTGCGAATGCGGATTTTGATATCACCGATATCGATTTTGAGAAGCTTGACGTTGACATCTTCCACATCGGATACGCTCTTCTTCTTGATAAATTCGATGAGCCCGACGATGAATACGGTACAGTTATGGCCAGAACTCTTGCATACGTTTCAGAACGCGGTATCAAGACTTCCATCGACGTTGTAAGTGAGGTAGGAGACCGCTTTAATAAGATCGTTACCCCCTGTCTTCCTTATTGTGATTACCTTATCTTCAATGAGGTTGAGGCAGCACGTGTTGCCGGAATTGCCGTAAGAGACGAAAATGGCAAGATTTCACAGAGTGCTATGAAGCAGGTAATTAACGACCTCTTTGAAAAGGGTGTTCGCGAGGTAGTATGTATCCATGCCCCCGAAGGAGGCTGGTATTCCAGAAAGGGTGAAGGGGTTTATTTCCAGCCTTCTCTGAATATGACCAAGGATATGATAAAGGGTAAGGTGGGTGCAGGAGATTCCTTCTGCGCAGGTATGCTCTATTCGCTCTACCGTGAATTTGATCCCGAGTACTCACTCAGAGTAGCCGGTGCGGCGGCAGGCTGTAACCTTACCGAAGCAAATTCCATTGACGGTCTGAGAACCTTTGACAAGATGATGGAATTTGAAAGCGAAATAGGCTACGAAGCATAATAATTATATAGTGGCTGTAAAGTGTTTTTACAGCCACTTTTTTTCATTATAGAAAATTTCTCGATTATTATGCTTCGCCGTTTCACTTTTTTGAACGTATGCAAAGCTTGGGATAGGCGAGCATTGCCAGCGGTCGCTGACCGCTTTATTTTGAGGTGTTTATGGAAATATTGTTTTCAGACAAGGATATAGCCGTATGTGTCAAGCCGATAGGGAAGGACTCTGAAAAAGAGCTTCCTCAGATGCTCTTTGAAGCACTTGGCGGCGAGTTTTTCCCGGTACACCGTCTTGATAAAAACGTGGGCGGCGTAATGGTGTACGCAAGGAACAAAAAGTCTGCCGCAACGCTGTCGCTGGCAATACAGAACGGTGAAATGATAAAGGAGTACGTAGCGTTGGTTCATGGCACGCCCGACCCAAGCGGTACAATGGAGGACTTACTTTTTAAAGATTCTTCAAAAAATAAGGTCTTTGTTGTAAAGAGAGAAAGAAAGGGCGTCAAAAAAGCAAAGCTTGAATATGACGTTGTTATGTCGGGGGAGACTTCTCTTGTTCATATCAGATTGTTTACAGGCAGAAGCCACCAGATAAGAGTACAGTTTGCTTCCCGTGGATTTCCACTCTTGGGCGACCGTAAATACGGAGCTAAGGACAGTTGTACTGCACCTATGCTCTTTTCGTCTAAAATTACGTTTCCACATAACAGCGAAAACGTTTCCTTTGAAGCAACACCGCAATGGTTATAGCGGTATATAACTCCTGCCGGTAGATCTGTTGGCACAAAAAAATCAGCCTCCCAAAAGGGAGGCTGAACTGTTATTAATACATGCCCATACCGGGGTTGGGTGCTGCGGGAGCAGCAGGTGTCTCTTCCTTCTTGTCAGCAACGAGTGCCTCTGTGGTGAGAGCCATAGCAGCAACTGAAGCAGCGTTCTGAAGAGCTGAACGTGTAACCTTAGCAGGGTCGATGATTCCTGCCTCAAACATATCAACGTACTCTTCTGTGTAAGCGTTGAAGCCATAAGCCTTCTTCTTTGAGGTGAGGATCTTGTTGATGATTACAGAGCCTTCAAAGCCTGCGTTTTCTGCAATCTGTCTTGCGGGCTCTTCGAGAGCACGTAAAACGATTGCAACACCAACCTTCTCGTCACCGTTAACGGTAGCAAGAAGCTTCTTAACCTCGGGAATAACGTTGAGTATAGCAACTCCGCCGCCGGGAACGATACCGTCCTCAACAGCTGCACGTGTAGCGTTGAGTGCGTCTTCGATACGGAGCTTGTTTTCCTTCATTTCGGCTTCTGTTGCGGCACCAACCTTGATAACCGCTACACCGCCTGCAAGCTTGGCAAGTCTCTCCTGAAGCTTTTCCTTGTCAAACTCTGATGTGGTGATCTCCATAGCGGACTTGATCTGTGCGATTCTGCCCTTGATTTCTTCGGATTCACCCGCACCGTCAACGATGATTGTGGTTTCCTTATTTACCTTAACCTGCTTAGCACGGCCAAGCTGAGCAACTGTAGCTTCCTTGAGATCGAGACCAAGCTCGTCGGTAATAACCTCACCGCCTGTAAGGATAGCGATGTCACGGAGCATTTCCTTTCTTCTGTCGCCAAAGCCGGGAGCCTTAACAGCAACACAAGTAAACGTACCGCGGAGCTTGTTAACAAGGATTGTGGAAAGAGCTTCGCCTTCAAGGTCCTCAGCAATGATAACAAGCTTCTTACCTGCCTGAACTACCTGTTCGAGAAGGGGAAGAACTTCCTGAATGTTGGATATCTTCTTATCTGTAATAAGGATGTAAGCGTCGTCAATAACAGCTTCCATCTTATCTGTGTCTGTAACCATGTAGGGAGAGATGTAGCCTCTGTCGAACTGCATACCCTCAACAACCTCACAGTAGGTATCAGCAGACTTTGATTCTTCAACAGTGATAACACCGTCAGCGGTAACCTTTTCCATTGCGTCTGCAATAAGCTTACCAACTACTTCGTCGCCTGCAGAAACTGTACCGATACGAACGATATCGTTTGTACCCTGTACCTTCTGAGAATTAGCGTTAAGTGTTTCAACAGCCTTGTCGATAGCCTTCTGAATACCCTTCTTGATAACCATGGGGTTAGCACCGGCTGTAACGTTCTTCATACCCTCGCGGATAAACGCCTGAGCAAGGATGGTAGCTGTTGTTGTACCGTCACCTGCAATATCGTTTGTCTTGGTTGCAACTTCTCTTACTAGCTGTGCACCCATATTTTCGAATGCATCGTCAAGCTCGATTTCCTTAGCGATAGTAACACCATCGTTTGTGATGAGGGGAGCGCCGTACTTTCTTTCAAGAACAACGTTTCTGCCCTTAGGACCGAGAGTTACCTTAACTGTGTCGGCAAGCTTGTCAACACCTGCAAGAAGCTTGTTTCTTGCATCAATTCCGTAAATAAGTTCCTTTGCCATTTTAAATTACCTCCGAATTACTCAACTATTGCAAGAATATCGCTCTGACGAACAATGATATACTCTTCTCCGTCAAGCTTGATTTCTGTTCCCGAATACTTGCTTGTGATTACCTTGTCACCGGCCTTAACGGTCATCTTAACTTCGTTTCCGTCTACGATTCCACCGGGGCCAACTTCTACTACCTGTGCTACTGAGGGCTTCTCCTTAGCTGCAGATGTAAGTATGATACCGCTCTTTGTTGTCTCTTCGGTCTCTACCATCTTGAGAACAACTCTGTCTGCCAAAGGCTTTAATTTCATGTTTGTTTCCTCCTATATTCTGTTAAATATTTTACTTTTTAAAGGTTTTAGCACTCATTTGGTTTGAGTGCTAACCACTGTTACTATTTTACACATAATGGAATAAAAATCAAGTGTTTTTACCAATGTTCACATTTAATTAACATTTACTGCAGCATTTGCAGAAATTCATCTTCCGTTACTACTTTTATGCCAAGGCTTTGCGCTTTTGTGAGCTTTGAACCTGCATCACTGCCTGCCAATACAAAAGCTGTTTTTTTAGATACCGAGCCTGCAGCTTTTCCGCCGTTGTCCGTGATGCATTTCTCTGCTTCTGAACGTGTCATGGTATTGAGAGTGCCCGTTACAACTATCGTCATACCTTCAAATACACTGGAAACCTCTGTTGCAACGTATTGAGTATTGACGCCGGCGTTTTTGAGTGCGTCTATTATCTTTTTTGTAGATTCGTGAGAAAAGAAATCGATAACGCTCTTTGCCAATATTTCACCAAAATCCTCCGTTGTGCACAGGTCGTCAAACTCGGCTGTGGCAATCGCATCAATGTTTTTGTACTTCTTTGCGAGTGTTTGAGCAGATTTTTCACCGATGTGGTTTATGCCGAGTCCAAAGAGCAGCTTTGATAAGCACAGCTTCTTTGAGTTTTCCACAGCATCAACAAGCTTTTGAGCTGACTTTGTTCCAAGACCTTCAAGAACCTCAACGTCCGATACCTTTAAAGTATATAGGTCTGCAATTGAAGAAATGAGAGAATTCTTTATAAGTGTGTCAACAATGGCAGGACCTAAGCCATCGATATTCATAGCATCACGGGAGGCAAAATGCGTTATGCTTCTGTGAAGCTGTGCGGGACAGGCGGAGTTAGTACAGCGAATGGCACTTTCCTCATCCGACACAAATACAGGCTCGCCGCAGGAGGGACACAGGGCAGGGAAGGTGTAGGGGCGAGAATTTGCATCACGCTTCGACTTATCAACGTAAAGCACCTCGGGGATTATTTCTCCGGCTTTACGCACGATAATTGTATCGCCTTCTCTGATATCTCTTTCTGCAATGAAATCCTTGTTGTGCAGCGTAGCTCTTGATACGTTGGTACCTGCCAGACGAACCGTGTCGAAGTTTGCGTTTGGAGTCAGCACACCTGTTCTGCCTACCTGGATAGTGATAGAACGCAGAACTGTCGGCTTTTCTTCGGGAGGGTATTTGTAAGCAACAGCCCATTTCGGAACGTTGGTAAGTTCGCCAAGCTCCTGCCTTTTTTCAAAGTCGTCAACCTTTACTACAGCGCCGTCAATGTCGAAGGATAAATCCTCACGGCTGTCTCCTCTGCGCTGTATGTCGTCAAATATTTCGTCGGCACTTGAAAACGTTCGGCAATCGGGTGATACCTTGAAGCCGAGGCTTGCAAGATATTTCAGTGATTCAAGATGTGAGGTAAGCTTGGGGCCGCCTTCAATTTGTTGAATATTGAAAACGAAAATACTAAGCCTTCTGGATGCGGTTATTTTAGAGTCGAGCTGTCGGAGTGAACCTGCCGCGGCATTTCGGGGATTAGCCAAAAGCTGTTCTCCGGCTTCCTCTCGCTTGGCGTTGAGCTGGTGGAAAACGGACTTGGGCATATACACTTCGCCTCTGACCTCAATAAAAGGCACAGGCGAATTCAGTGTAAGGGGAATTGCATTTACCGTTTTAAGATTCTCTGTAATGTCCTCCCCGATCACACCGTCACCTCTGGTTGATCCTCTTGTGAATACACCGTCACGGTATTCAAGAGAAACCGACAGACCGTCGATCTTGTACTCAACGGCATAAGAGCCGGCTCCCATTTTCTCTATTGCCGAAATAAGCTCTTCTTTGCTGAATACGTCCTGTAAGCTTTGCATCGGGACTGCGTGTGTGACCTTTTCAAATTTATCCAATACCGCACCGCCCACGCGCTTGGTAGGGGAGGTGGGACTGTCAAATTCGGGGTGCGCTTTTTCCAGCTCCTGTAACTCCCTGTAAAGAGCATCGTATTCATAGTCGGGAATTTCGGGTGAATCCTCTACGTAATATTTTTTACTGTGATATTCCAGAAGAGCACGAAGCTCGTTAATTCTTTTTTCTATCATAATTCCTTGCAAGCCTTACCTTGCTTTTTCTCCCATTCTTTTCTGTATTCTTCCGATACCGTTTCATCTTTTAAAAACTTAATTACTTGCGCAAGCTTATTTACGGAATATATTACCATGGCACGTGCAATTCTTTCGTTCATTCCGTCGTGCATATCTCCCTCGTAAGAGTTGGGATAGTTTGCCATCCATGCAAAAGGCGTGTTTATACGCATATTTGAAAATTGGTCGAATCGGTGTGTAGACTCGTTTGATTCATCGTAGACCTTGTCAAGTCTTACCGTTTCCGGTCTCACCCCGTACACCCAACCCGTTTCTATAAAATCCGCATGACCGAATCTCTTTTTTTGCTCGGTGTATGAGGTCAGTATTTTTCTGTCCTCCGAGGTCAGAAAGTCATACCCTTCGTTCATGAGCTTTTTCGGTGTTGCAAAATCAGCACCCAGTGAATACTCGAACACAGAGTATCCTGTTTGTTGATAAAGGGTGCTCCTCATAAAGTAGGATATCATAGATTGATTACCGCCGTGACCGTCATAAATAAGTATCTTGTCAAATCCGTTACGGCATATTTCCGAACAGGTTTCCTTTAGAATCTGTAACCGAAGCTCTGCAGAAAATATAACGGTTCCCGCAAATTCTCCCGCACCGGTCTTTTCACCGAAATACATAGTGGGGAATACCACTGCTTTTTCTATATCGGATGCTCTTTTTGCAATTTCGGTAACGTGTATAACGTCGGTTCCCACAGGCAGATGCTGACCGTGTTTTTCAAGACACCCTACAGGCAGTATACAAAGCCCTTTGGATTCTTTTACAGCAGATTTGAATTCTTCTTCTCTTAAATTTTCCCAAAGCATATTTTTTTCTCCGTATAATGAATAAGTATATTTTACTACATCGGTCAAATATTGTCAAATGTTACCGTAATATTTTTTATAAAGTCTGTAAAAGCATGAATAGTCGCTAAATCCGCATTTTATCGCTGCCGAAGTCATTGCTTCTCCCTTGGTTATCATGCTGTGTGCTGCAGACAGACGCTTTTTAGTAATATACATATAAACTGAAATGTTCAGCTCAGTCTTGAATTTGTGTGATAAAGTAGATGGTGACACGTAGAGCTGTTTGGCTATGGAATCCACTGACAGCTTTTCGTTGTATTTTGAGTCAATGATGTCCAGTGCCAGTGAAACAATAGATAAAGGCTTGGCACCTTGTTTCTCATGAGGGGCGTATTGCTTTACTCTTACTAACAGCTGTATAAGCGATGCCTTTGCAAATATTAGCTTTTCACCGTCACTAAGCTCACTTGACATTATTTCGGTTAGAGTATCGAATATATCTGTAATGCATCTGTTGGGGGATGCGATTATTTTTATTGTGTCCATTACCTCGTCGGTAAGTGTATCTATGTCATTGCTTCTGCGGAAGCCTATTATACACCTCTCGTAGTTATCATTATCCCTGATGACGAATTGATGATAGTTCTCCTGCGGTATCACCACAACGCTTCCGCGGTCAAGCTGCTGCTGTGCGTTTTTTGATATGAGATATGAGTCACCGTCGATAAAGTATACGAATTCACTGTAATCGTGAAATTCGGTGTCTCTGCGTGCAGGCTTACCCCTTGCAAACTTTACGTGCAAGCCTTCATCTTCTACGTAGTATTCAAATAGCTTTTTCATAGTACCCTCCGACGTTATTATACTATTCCTTTGCAGGAAATACAATATTATTTGCATAATTCCCTATTTATTATTGTTTTATTTGCTGATATAATCAAGTCATGGAGGGATAGACGTGAATGTACTTAGAAAACGCATTGAAGAAAAAAGAAAAATACTCGGCACACTGGTGAGCCTTACCGATCCTTGCCTCTGTGAGATATTTGGTAACATTGGCTACGATTGCATTTGGATAGATACCGAGCATACCTATATGGATAATCGCGACGTGCTCTGCCACCTTAATGCTGCACGCTCGGTGGGTATTCCTGCTATTGTCAGACTTCCGCAAAGCGACCTTACTGTTACCAAAAGGGTGCTGGAAATGGGTGCCGACGGAATTATATTTCCTATGATGAGAACCGTCGAAGAAATAAGCGAGGCTATAGGATGGACTCTTTATCCTCCGCTTGGGACACGTGGCTTCGGACCTATGCGAGCCATAGGCTACGGAGAGCTTTCTGCCGATAAGTACGTCAGGGAGGACAGCATTGA
>JAZSDT010000110.1:0-2310 GCA_045531285.1 Eubacteriales bacterium | reverse complement strand
TACTTTTACATCGTACTCCATAATAGGTCTCCTTATCAGATGATTCTAAAACTATCAGCGAGTACACATCTGCGCTGTCTTGTAAAGCTTCTTGCAGACGTAATTCCTTCGCCTGTAGGACCAGCAATAGTAAACGTTGTATGACCTTCACCGCCAAAGCCGATACCTGCATAGGAAGGCGCGTTTTTAACAAAAATTGTTGTTTCAACCGCCTTAGCAAACTTTGAAAGATTATCTATATTCTTAGAATGCATATGTGCGGTGTGACGGCAACCGTGCTCAGCCTTAACAGCAAGCACAACGGCTTGATCGATGTTGTCAACTCTTACAATGGGAAGAATCGGCATCATTAGCTCGTGTTGAACAAAATCGTGTTCAAAAGGTACTTCACAAATTATACATCTGATATCCTTGCTTACTTCAACACCAATCATTTTAAGAATAACGTCAGCATTTCTTCCAACGCAATCACGGTTTACAACCTTAGAAGTCTTACCTGCTTTGTTTGTTTTTTCCTGAAGAACTATTTTTGCAAGTGCGTCAGCCTGTTCAGGAGTTATCATATATGAACCTGCTTTCTTCATACCGGAGATAAGCTCGTCTGCAATATTTCTGAAAGCAAATACTTCCTTTTCAGCAATACAAGGAAGATTGTTATCGAAAGTACATCCATCGATAATATCCTTTGCAGCTTTTGCAATATCAGCCGTATCGTCAACTATAACAGGGGGATTTCCTGCACCTGCTCCTATAGCTTTTTTGCCGGATGAAAGGACAGCCTTTACAACACCGGGACCACCTGTACAAACAAGAAGCTTAATAAGAGGATGAGACTGCATTATAGCCGCTGAATCAAGAGTTGGTTTGTCCATCGAACATACAAGAACGTCAGGACCTCCCGAAGCTTTTGAAGCTCTGTTTACAAGGTCAACTGCGTAATTCGACGTAGCTATAGCATTAGGATGAGGATTAAATACAACACCGTTACCTGCAGCTATCATGCCAATTGAGTTACATATAACAGTTTCACTTGGGTTAGTACTCGGAGTTATAGCACCAACAACACCAAAAGGTGCCATTTCGATAAGTGTGAGACCATCATCACCTGTTTTAGCTGTGGACACTATATCTTCAGTTCCCGGAGTCTTGTCGGCTACAAGTATGTGCTTAAGTCTCTTGTGGTCAACTCTGCCCATACCAGTTTCTGATACACCGATTTCCGCCATAATAGGAGCCTCTTCTCTTGTAAGACGGCGTATCTCTGTAATAATTTTCTCGCGCTTTTCTACCGACATATCTCTTACTGCTTTATAACCCTTGTTAGCAGCTTCGATAGCCTCATTCATATCACTGTAAATACCGATGAGCTTTCTTCCGTTATACTGTGTCGAATCCCACTTAGTTACAGAAGGTGCGCTGTTCTGCATTGCACCGATAACTTTTTCAACAATTGACTTGATTTCATTTTCTGTCATAAGAGCCATACCATCAATCCTTTCGTTTTCTATCGAATGAGTTAATAAATTAACTCTATATTTTTTCTTTCAAACTCTCTGATGCACTCATCAGAAGGTCTTACGTCTGTTACTATAATATCAATGTTTTCAAGGTCACATATTTTAACAAAGGATATTTTATCAAACTTTGTGTTATCAACTGCAAGAATGATCTTGTTTGCACTTTTTATAAAACATTTCTTCAAATCAGCATTGTTTTCTCTTGTGTCCGTTACACCTTTAGAAATATCAAGTCCTTTACATGACATTACGGCATAGTCGGCATGGTAATTGGAAATAGCTGTTGTTGCTGAAGAACTCAAGAAAGACATTGAATCCTGTCTGTAGGTTCCGCCAGTCGAGATAATACGCCAATCATTTGCAACAGGAAGATCGAGAAGTATTTCCACCGAGTTTGTTATCAACGTCAAGTTATGTTTATTAAAAATACTTTTAACTGTAAACAAAGCGGTAGTGCTTGCATCAAGCATGATGCTGTCACCGTCTTGAATTAAATCACCTATTTTTTCAGCAATATATTTCTTGCCTGCAACGTTGGTCAGTTTTCTAACGGTATACGGCAACTCAGCAGTCATGTTATCGCTTTTAACAGCGCCGCCGTAAGTCTTCTTGGCAAACCCTTCCCTTTCCAGTTTTTCAAGGTCACGTCGAATTGTTTCTTCAGTTACAGAATAAAATGCCGCAAGATCGCTTACAATTACTTTGCCGTCGAGCATAAGCTTCGAGAGTATTTCGTTCTTTCTTTCAATCGGTAACATTTATAGCACCTTAAAGAATGTTTTTCCAAAGTTTT
>JAZSDT010000061.1:0-8582 GCA_045531285.1 Eubacteriales bacterium | reverse complement strand
TAAAAATCAAAACGGAGAATATAATTTTTTAAAAGGGGGATTTTCTTATGGAAAATTCAATCATTTATTATATCAACAATTCTTATGGAGACCTTATGTTTTATTATAGCACCAAAGACGGATGTTTTTATGCTATGACAGAACAGGAGGCCTCTTACAAAAAGAATGCTAAACTCGGACTTATTCTTGCTCCTTGCACTTATACAAGAGAGTTTAAGAGTGAGGTTTGGAAAGAATTTCGCAATATGCTTTCCGAAGAAGAGCGCGCCATAGCAGACAGTTATCCTTACAGACGCGGATATTTCAATTATCTTGAAGAAGAAGGACTTATAGACACCTACTATGCTGCGAAAGAATGTGTTTTAAGAAGAGAATGTGACAGTTGGTTTAAGAGGCACTCTTTAAATCTAACAGAATCAAATTTTATTCTTATGTAATCCACAAGTCAAAAAAACTAACGTAATATGCAACGATAGAGCAGGTTTTCCGTCCTGCTCGTTTTATATTTGACAAAGAGTCCACATCTGAATCTTATCAAATATATCGGTTGTCAAATTATAACACGCACACTTGCCATTAAACAGTACAGTCCGTCGCTAACGTCGGAACCGACAGAAAACCGGCAAGGAAATTACAAATGCTTCCGAATAGAACCGAATAAGTGCTGTCGTTTTTGGGAGAAAAAAAGACCTAGGTAAACTTACTTACCTAGGTTTTCGTTGGTTGCGGGGGTGGGATTTGAACCTCACGACCTCCGGGTTATGAGCCCGACGAGCTACCAAGCTGCTCTACCCCGCGATATAGATTTTATGGTGCCGGAAACCGGGCTTGAACCGGTACGGGATTTTCATCCCACGGGATTTTAAGTCCCGGGCGTCTGCCAATTCCGCCATTCCGGCACATATATCGGTCTCCCGAGTGCCTATATATAATAACACAGGCACTCGGTTTTGTCAAGTGTTTATTGCATTTTTCTTAAGTTTATTTTTTCAAAAGTCGCTTTTTGCAGTTTATTGTTTCTTTTTAAGCTTTGCGTACGTACCCATTAGCTTCTTTGTTCCGCATGAATCAAAAGCTATCTCATATAGAGTATCTGCCCCCATTGGTTTTTTCAAGGTTACCATTCCCTCTCCAAAAATCGGGTGAACGACAACCTCCCCTACGTTGAATGCATCGTGAGGTGTCTTGGCCTTTATCTGCTTTGACGGAATTTCCGACGTTGAAGCAGTTGTTCTGGGCACATAACGTTGTGCAAAGTTTTTGATATTCGCATTGCGCTGCTGTTCGTTGAGATCGTTTATCAATTTTAGCGGAATTTCTTTATAGAAGCGAGAGGTTCTGTTTATAGAAGTTCGTCCAAACATAAGTCTTTCAGACACATTTGTTACTATCAACTTCTCACGTGCACGAGTAATGGCAACGTACATCAATCGCCTTTCTTCCTCAATTTCTTCGTCTGAATTCATGGACATTGATGACGGCAGAATATTTTCCTCCATTCCGGGAAGAAAGACTACGGGAAATTCAAGCCCCTTGGCGCTGTGAATAGTCATAAGTACAACAGCATCGGAATCCTTATCATATCCGTCAACATCAGCAACTAATGCGACTTCCTCCAAAAAACCTCCAAGGTCGCCTTCCGGATTATCCTCGTTGTATTTTATAGCGTTGGATATAAGTTCGTTGATGTTGTCAAGTCTGTCGCGTTCGTCCTCAAGCGAGTTGTTTAACATATCAATGTAGCCTGAGTCATAGGCCACCTTTTTTATCAGCTCACTGACAGGTTTGGTGAGCATTGCTTCCCTGAATGATTCTATCAGTTCAGAGAAAGCAATAAGCTTGGATGCACTTTTTTTCAAAGCGACATATGCATCAGCGTTTCTTATGATATCATAAACAGACACGTTCTCTGCGGATGCAAGAGTCTTAACTGCAGCAAAGGTGGTATCACCTATACCTCTCTTGGGAAGATTGATAATTCTTTCGAGCTTTACTGTATCGTGCGGATTGACGATAACCGAAAGATATGAAACAATGTCCTTGATTTCTTTTCTATCATAGAATCGAAGACCACCAAGCAATCTATGAGGAACGGCAGATTTTGACATAGCGATTTCAAGATTGTTTGACTGTGCATTAACTCTGTAAAGCACAGCAAAATCACGATAAGTATATTTTCCGCTCTTTACGTATTCGTTTATCCTGTCGACAATATATCTGGCTTCGGAATCCTGGTTATCCAGCTTGAGATAGTCTATCTTCTCCCCTTCTCCGGTCTGTGTCCAGAGCACCTTGCCTTTTCTACCCTCATTATTTCCTATAACAGCATTTGCGGCTTCAATAATATTTCCTGTTGAACGGTAATTCTGCTCAAGATATACAACCTTAGCGTTCTTGAACTGAATGTCAAAATCAAGTATATTTCTAACAGTAGCACCTCTGAACTTATAAATACTTTGGTCATCATCTCCAACGACCATTACGTTCTCGTATTGGCTGCAAAGCAATCTCATAAGCTTTAGCTGTGCCCCGTTGGTATCCTGATACTCATCCACAAGCACGTACTTAAAGCGCGAGCTGTATCTATCAAGAACGTCCGGTGCTGTTTCAAAAAGTTTAATAGTGAGACAGATTATATCATCGAAATCGACAGCATTAAATTCCTGCAATGACTTCTGATATTTTTCGTATATTGCAAAAATAGCTTTTTCTCTGTATTCCTCGCTGAAAGCCTCCTCGGAATCGGGATATATCAAATTATTTTTCATTCTTGAAATTGCTGATAAAACCGATTTTGCCGCGAACATTTCATCGTCGAGATCAAGCTCTTTAACAATATTCTGAATAAGCTTTTTGGAATCATCTGTATCATATATGTTGAAATTTGTATTGTATCCGATTCTGTCAATATGCTGTCTTAAAATTCTAACGCATATAGAGTGAAAAGTTCCTGCCCAAATGTCCTTTGCACGTTCTCCAAGAATGGTGGTTAAACGCTCTTTCATTTCGTTTGCAGCTTTATTTGTGAAAGTAAAGGACAAAATTTCCCAAGGAGCACAAGGAGAGCTTTTGAAGTTGAGAAGAAGATTTTTCAGTTCTTCACGAGGTATGTTATCCACATTTGCATAAATCTGCTCAAAAGTAGTAACAAGCGCTTCGTTAATCCCCGGCATTTCTTCTTTGCTGTAATATGCGTCACCAAAATCAATGATATGAGCGATGCGGTTAACAAGAACTGTCGTTTTGCCGCTGCCCGCTCCTGCAAGTACAAGAAGCGGTCCTTTTACAGAGAATACCGCTTCCTTCTGCTTGTTGTTAAGTCTTGGATAATATGCCTCGAATAGTTTTCTTTTTATGTTTTGATATCTGTTATTGAGTTCTGTATTCATTATATTACAAATCCACCGTTTACGTTTAATACTTCACCTGTTATAAATTCCGACTGTGCCAAAAAGTATACGGCATCCGCTATGTTTTCAGCCTTTCCGAGCATACCGAGAGGTGTTTCTTCGGCTATTGCTTTAAGCTCTTCCCTGGTATATTCACCCAGCATATCAGTAGCAATCGCTCCCGGGGCTACTGCATTGACACGAATACCCGACGGTGCAAGCTCCTTAGCAAGTGCCTTCGTAAATCCTATAACACCCGCCTTTGACGCAGAATAAGCAACCTCACAGGAGGCGCCTGTAATCCCCCACATAGACGAGACGTTAATAATACTTCCTCTGCCCTGAGCAAGCATTTGAGAGATTATAGCTCTTGACGTATAAAAAACAGATGTGAGATTAGTATTCATTATACTCTCCCATTGCTCGTCCGTCATATCCTGCAAAAGTCCGGAATATGATATGCCGGCATTATTTACAAGTACGTCAATTTCTCCAAAGTGTTCGACAACCTTGAGAATTGCTTTTTTTACTTCTTCCGATTGTGAAACATCGCATTTGAGACACAATGCTCCTGTTTTTTCGGAAAGCTCTTTTGCAACGTCATCGCTACACCTGTAGAAGACAGCAACATTCCATCCTTGTGTGAAGAATTTTTCAACACAGGCTCTTCCAATTCCACGTGTTCCGCCTGTTATTAATACCGTTTTCATATTATACCCTTTTAAAAATATCTGTGCCCAATGCGTCTATTGCACAAAACGTTGGCATATCCTTAACTGTAAGTCGCTTTACCGATTCGCAACCCAGTTCCGGAAATGCAATTACCTCGCAAGACGTAATGCAGCTTGATATGTATGCTCCTGCACCGCCAACAGCACAGAGATACAGCGCTTTATTACGAGCTATAGCCTCAACTACATCGCGGCTTCTTCCGCCCTTCCCTATCATACACGACAGACCCATATCAAGCAAAGTTGGAGCAAATTTATCCATTCTGGACGAAGTTGTAGGACCGCATGATCCGATAACCGTGCCGGGGCGTGCTTCGGTTGGACCTGCATAATAAATCGTAGCGCCCTTTATATCAAATGGCAACGGCTTTGAATCGTTTATAAGCTCCAGCATTCTTTTGTGTGCAGCATCTCTTGCGGTAAACAGAGTTCCGCTTACAAACAGCTCGTCTCCTGCTCTTACCTCACTTGACACAAGAGCAAGCTCTTCGAGTTTACAATAAAGCTTACTCATCTGAATCGTTTCCTATCTTTGAAAGCGTATCGTCAAGCGATGCGGTAAGCTTATCAATGAGTGTCATAAACTCTGTTTTTGAAGTCTCTATTATTCTTTTGTTTTCTGCAACAATCTGTCTCTTGGTTTCATTTGCTTGAGCAAGTATCTTTTCTGCTCTTTCCTCGGCAATGCGCACTTTTTCCTTTGAAGTGTGCTCTGCTTCAAGCATTATATCGGCATAAGAGCCCTGCATAGTTTCGTATTTTTGCGCTTTTTCCGCATTAAGTGCACGAGTAGCATCGCTCATAGATAACTGTGATTCAAGCTGTGCACACTTTGCCTTAAGGTCTGCAACCTCTGTACTCAAACGCTTTGATTCGGTTTGAGCCGAGCGAAGTCTTTCGTTAAGTTCGTTTACACGTTCAACCTGTTCGCTGTTAAGCTTTTCAATAAAGTTTATAACGTCATTCTTATTGTAACCTGACAGTGCCGTTCTGAAATAAATATCGTTTGACATCTTTATGTATCCTTTCGGGTATTTGTTGTGTCCGAGGTGCTTGGAACTCATGCCGATTTAGAAAATAAAGCTCCAGAGGACAAAAGTTCTTCTCCGTTGATTACAGTATAGCACAAAAATTTCAATTTGTTAAGTATTATTTAGAATTTTTGGTGGAAATATGTTAGAAGTCATTAAAAATATAGTATGGAGTCCTGTGACGGTATTCAATATCGGGCTGCTCGGGCTGATAATTCTTATCAAGTCGCGATGTTATACTATTATTAAACTCCCCATTATTTTCGGTGATACATTGTTTTCTGTCAGAAAAAACCGAAAAGCCTTTAGTCTTATGTGCACTTCTCTGGGCGGAACTATAGGTGTGGGAAACGCTATTGGAGTAGCGGGTGCAATAATTGAAGGCGGCGCAGGTGCTGTGTTCTGGATGGCAATTGCAGGGCTACTCGGAATGGCTATCAAATATACAGAGGTTTATCTGTCACTGATGTTTGGCGGACCTATTGGATATATTGAAAAAGGGATAGGAACAAAAGTAATGGCGTATGTGTACGCCTTTTTATGTATAGGTGTATCATTTGGCATGGGAAACATGTCACAGGTTAAATCTGCATTGGCGGCAATTGAGGGAACCGTACCTTTACATCAATGCTTGATTGCATTTGCTTTTGCTATAGCTTTTTTACACGTTGCAAAAGGCGGACTTGAAACGATACGGAGATTCTCGGAATACGCAATCCCTTTTATATCTCTGATTTATATAGTACTGCTGGCAATAATGCTTTTCAAGCAAAGGAATAATTTACGTAACGTAACAGATATGATTATAAACGGCTCGGGAATTTTTGCAGGTATCAAATGGGCGCTAATAAAACAAGGAATTACGGGTGGCTTTTCAAAAGCTATTTTTTCTTCTGAGTCGGGACTGGGAAGTGCAGGCTTTACACACACCGAGAGCAATATGACGCCTCACGAACAAGCCAAATGGGGCGTTGTTGAAGTTTTTGTTGATTCGCTTATCTGTATCATGACGGCTTTGGCTTTACTTACATACAGCCAATCTTTAGCGAACGTGCCAGAGATATTTATGACGCGCGGAATGTTTGCTCTGAGCTATGGAAAAACAGGAGAAATGTTCTACAGTGTATCAATGCTTATATTTGCCTTTTCCAGTCTTATATGTTGGTACTATAACGGCTCCTGCGCAGTAAAATATATCTGTGATAAAGAACACACAAAAAAGCTTTACCGCTTTGCCTTTACAGCATTAATTTTTTTCTCGGCTTTTTTAAAAGACAGCACCGTACTTGATATTTCGGATATTGCAAACGCGATTATGTTAACAGTTAACGTTTCTGCTCTATGGGTACTTGTTTTTAATAACTCATTGACCTTTTAAAAACTATATGGTATAATAAAATAAAAGGGGTGATTAACATGGTTATAGTAACAGACTGTATGTACAGAAGCTCTATTGCGGTAATATATTCTCTTCACAAGTTAGGTGAAGAGATAGTTGCTGTCACTACAGACAATTGTAAAAATCCCCCTGCTTTCTATTCAAGGTACCCCAAAGAATGTTTAGTGCTGCCTTCCGAAGAAGCTGATTATCTCAATGAATTAAAAAATCTATGCTGCAAATATGACAGACCTGTTATTTTCCCTGTTGGAGTTTTTACCCTGAACGTTATTTCAAAGCATAAAAAAGAACTTGATGCAGTTGCTGATTTTGCAGTTGCTGATACAGACATTTTGGATGCACTGAACGATAAGAAGCAATCTAAAGAAATTGCAAAAAAAGCATTTATTTGTGTTCCGAAAAAGTGTGATTCATTTCCAATGGTTGTTAAGCCTTTTTGCGGTGAAAAATTCGGACTTAAAGCCAGCGAAAGATATCGGATTGTAAAAAATGAAAGCGAGTTAAACGACGCTCTTTCATTTTTTTCAGACTACGATAACTCACCGATTATTGAAGAATACATTGACGGTTACGGCGTCGGAGTATCTGTTGTTATCGGTAATGACGGAGTTGAGCGTTCTGCATTCTGTCACAGAAGACTCAGCGAATATCCCGCATGCGGCGGACCATCAAGCTGTCTTGTAACCTTTAATGACGAGGAAATAATGCAAAAAGCCATTAACATGCTCAAGCTTTCGGGTTTTGTAGGTATTGCTATGGTGGAATTTAAAGTGAGCAACGGAAATTACTTTTTCCTTGAAGTCAATCCCAGAATCTGGGGAAGTTTTGGTGCTACTTTTAAAGCAGACTCAGATTTCGTTAAAGCATATCTTTCAGCTGCAAGGGGAACAAAGTATCCATTTGCTCCACGATACAAAATCAAAAAGATAAAATTTGTTCCAAATATTTTTGCTTCGGTGATATCATATGCAAAGAGCAATCAAACCAAAAAAGCTTTTCACACATTGATTGATGCACTGAATCCATTTGTTCCAAATGCAATATTTTCAATTTTCGACCCTATTCCGTCAATAATGGACATATTCAGAAAAAGAAGGTAACTATGAGCAAGGTTGATTTTATTAAATTTGCAAAAGCTGTCAAAAAAAAGTTGAATAAAAAAGGTTCTCCTTACGTTTCCTATTGCAGAAGAATAGAGAGAATTCAAACGAGTAAACGAATTTGCGCAATGACCTTTGACGACGGTCCTACCTACGATTCAGAAATAACAAAATCTTTGGTGGAAACCCTTAATAAATTTGGCGCCAAGGGTACTTTCGATATTATAGGTACTACAGAAAACAATTATCCTGACAAAGAAGGAGTTGTTGGTACACCGGGTTGGAGCGGTACGCTATATGACCATTATCCTAAATTTAATTCTGACAAAAACGCAGGTGCCGTAAATTGTGCCGAGCTAATTGAGATGATTTTATCCTCAGGGCACGAAATCACCAATCACACTTATTCACACATTCTTTTTGGAAAGAAAAATGTAATATATTCAAAAAGACATACGCTTGGTTCGTTTGACGAAGTATACGAAGACGTTAACAAGCTTCATATACTTATGAAGGAAAAATATGACTATGAAATGAAGTTTTCCCGCCCACCTCATTATGTGGATAAAATTAAAGGCGGCTTCACGTCATATGACGTGTATTCAAAAATTGGATATAATTATTTGGCTGCATCATTTGACGGTGCAGGCTGGCTTCCTTGTGAGACAGAAGAAGCAGAAATAGATGCAATGGTATCCCCCATCAAAAAAGCACTTGAAACTAATCCGGACTCACTCTGCGGTCAAATAATCTTCCAAAAAGACGGATATAATATGACACTCAGAGCACCTGTAAAAGAAGGTTTAAAAAGACAACTTGCCTTACTTTACGAGTACGGGTATCAGGTGGTAACAGTAAGTAAGCTACTTGAAGAAAGTCCCTTTGCCGATATAGGAAGAGAAGATAAGGATTTTAACACGTAAGTCGGATCG
>JAZSDT010000114.1:0-8894 GCA_045531285.1 Eubacteriales bacterium | reverse complement strand
AGAAAGCGGAAAATTACCTTGTAGATTAGGTATAAAAATAATCTATAACATAAACAGTTCACTCGGAATTTCTCCAAGTGAACTGTTTAAAAGAAAATAAAGCTAAAGTGAAAAATGTTTTTTAATAAAGGTATCCCTCTTTGTAGAGAAGCTCTGCAAGAAGGAGTGAGCCGCCTGCCGCACCGCGAAGGGTGTTGTGTGAGAGACCAACGAACTTGTAGTCGAACATAGAATCCTCACGGAGTCTGCCTGCTGTGATGCCCATACCGTGTTCAATATCACGGTCAATACCTGTCTGAGGGCGGTTGTCTTCCTCAAAATATGTAATGAACTGCTTAGGAGCAGAGTGGAGACCAAGCTCCTGAGGTCTGCCCTTGTAGTTCTTCCAAGCCTCAAGGATCTGTTCCTTGGTAGGCTTCTTTTCAAAAGTAACGAAGGTGGTTGCAAGGTGTCCGTCGGTAACGGGTACACGGATGCACTGGGAAGTTATCTGAATATCTGTGTTGTCCTTGATAACGCCGTCCTCAATATGCCCCCAAACCTTAAGAGGTTCTTTTTCGCTCTTTTCTTCCTCACCGCCGATGTAAGGGATAACGTTGTCGATCATTTCAGGCCATGACTCGAAGGTCTTACCTGCACCTGAAATTGCCTGATAAGTAGAAACAACAACCTTCTTGGGACCGAACTCCATAAGGGGAGTAAGAAGAGGAACGTAGCTCTGAATTGAGCAATTGGGCTTAACTGCAATAAAGCCCTTCGTTGTGCCAAGGCGCTTCTTCTGGTCCTTGATTATCTCGATGTGAGAGTTATTTATTTCGGGTATTACCATGGGAACGTCGGGAGTCTTGCGGTGAGCCGAGTTGTTGGAAACAACGGGGATCTCAGCCTTTGCATAAGCCTCCTCCAGCGCCATGATTTCTTCTTTTTTCATATCAACGGCACAAAGGATGAAGTCAACGCATTCCTTCATAGCGGGAATGTCGGAAGCATCCTTGATAACCATATTTTTTACCATTTCGGGAATGGGAGTTTTCATTGCCCATCTTCCGCTGACAGCCTCTTCGTAGGTCTTACCTGCGGAACGACTGGAAGCAGCGATAGCTGTAACGTCAAAATAAGGATGATTGTCAAGCAGTGTGATAAAACGCTGTCCAACCATACCTGTACAGCCAACGACACCGACTCTTAGTTTGCTCATAATAGCCTCCAAATACCATAAAATTTAGTAAAGCCAAGCCTGTTGAAACAGGCTTGGCAAAACCTTGTGTGTTCTTATTTGAACTTGCGCTTACGTGCAGCTTCTGCTTTCTTCTTACGCTTTACGCTGGGCTTTTCATAGCACTCACGCTTGCGAAGCTCTGACAAAACTCCACTTCTTGCGCACTGTCTCTTAAATCTGCGGATAGCACTGTCAAGAGATTCGTTTTCTTTGATTTTTACTTCTGCCACTTTATATCCCTCCCTTTGTCATTCCAAAGAGAACATTATTCTCAAAAAGAATTTATTACACATACGAAATTATAATACATAAATCCGATAATGTCAAGTGTTTTTTAGAATTATTTTACAACTATATTTACTATCTTGCCCGGAACGTAGATTTCCTTAACGATAGTTTTGCCTTCAAAGAAAGGTGTGAAGCGGGCATCACTCTTTACCAGGTTAAGTACAGAGTCCTTGTCAGCATCTGCGGCAACAGTAATCGTACCCTTGAGCTTGCCAAGAACCTGAACTGCAATCTCAATTGTGTCGTCTACGCACTTAGCCTCATCCCACTCAGCCCATTTTGTAGCCGAGCAGAGTCCGTTGCCTCCAAGTCTTTCCCAAAGCTCTTCGCAAATGTGAGGAGCGAAGGGACAGAGAATGGTAACAAGAGTCTTTACCTCATCAACGGTTATCTTGCCAACTGCGTAAATTTCATTGAGAAGTGTCATCATAGCCGCAATAGCTGTGTTGAACTTCATATCGTCAATGTCAAGGCTGACCTTCTTCACTGTCTTGTGGAAGAGTGATTCAAGCTCGGGTGTTACGCCCTTGCCCTGTGCCATACCTGCAAGAGCCTCAACTCTGTCAAGGAATCTCTTACAGCCCTTGATACCGTTTACGTCCCAAGGAGCTGCCGCACCGTAGTCGCCCATAAAGAGAATATAGGTTCTGAGAACGTCTGCACCGTACTGGTCAACTACCTCGTTGGGATCAACTACGTTGCCTCTGGACTTGGACATTTTCTCACCGTCAGGACCGAGAATAAGTCCCTGTGCCGTTCTCTTTGCATAAGGCTCTTCGGTGTTGACCTCGCCCATATCGTAGAGGAACTTGTGCCAGAAACGTGAATATATCATATGACGTGTAACGTGCTCCATACCGCCGTTGTACCAATCCACAGGCATCCAATACTTGAGCTTTTCGGGGTCTGCTATGCACTTGTCGTTGTTGGGGTCAATGTAGCGGAGGAAGTACCAGGACGAACCTGCCCACTGAGGCATGGTATCGGTTTCGCGCTTTGCATCCTTTCCGCAAACGGGACACTTACAGTTAACGAACTCGGGTATCTTTGCAAGAGGCGATTCGCCGCCCTCACCGGGCTCAAAGTTCTTTACGTCGGGGAGTCTGAGAGGAAGCTCTTCTTCGGGTACGGGTACCATTCCGCAATGCTCACAGTGAACAATGGGAATAGGCTCGCCCCAGTATCTTTGACGGTTGAACGCCCAGTCCTTCATTTTGTACTGTACGCCCTCTTCGCCAATGCCCTTTTCTTCAAGGTACTCGATCATACGCTTGATAGAGTCCTTCTTGTTGTCATAGCCGTTGAGAAATTCGGAGTTAACCATCTCGCCGTCGCCTGTGTACGCTTCGCTTGAGATGTCGCCGCCCTTGATAACCTCTATGATGTCAATGCCGAATTTCTTTGCAAATTCCCAGTCACGCTCATCGTGTGCGGGAACTGCCATAATAGCACCTGTGCCGTAGCCCATCATTACGTAGTCTGCAACGTAAATGGGAATCTCCTTGCCGTTGAGAGGATTGATACCGCAAATTCCCTTTATCTCAACACCTGTCTTGTCCTTATTGAGCTGTGTACGCTGGAATTCTGTCTTCTTGGCGCATTCTTCCTTGTAGGCTTCAAGCTCTGCAAAGTTGGTTATCTTATCGCGGCAGCGCTCAAGCATAGGATGCTCTGGAGCGATAACCATAAAGGTAACACCGAAAAGAGTGTCGGGACGTGTTGTGTAAATGCGCAGAGTTTCGTCGGTTCCGCCAACCTTGAAGTTTACGAAAGCACCTGTAGACTTACCTATCCAGTTAACCTGCTGCTGCTTTACCTGGGGAAGATAGTCAACAGTGTCAAGTCCTTCAAGAAGCTTGTCCGCGTATTTTGTTATGCGCAGATACCATACGTCCTTGGATTTCTGAACGATATCGTTGTGGCAGATGTCACACTTACCGCCCTGAGAGTCCTCGTTGGAAAGAACTACCTTACAGTGAGGGCAGTAGTTTACAAGTGCTGTGTCACGGAATGCAAGACCGTTCTTGAAAAGCTCAAGGAAGATGTGCTGAGTCCATCTGTAGTATTTTTCGTCGGTCGTATCAATGGTTCTGGTCCAGTCGAAAGAAAATCCCACACGCTTCAGCTGGTTTGTGAACTTTTCGATATTGGCGTCGGTAAGTATTCTTGGATGAGTATTGAACTTTATAGCCGAGTTTTCTGTAGGCAGACCGAAAGCGTCAAATCCGATAGGGAAGAGGACGTTGTAGCCCTGCATTCTCTTTTTACGGCTGACAACCTCAAGTCCCGAATATGCCTTTATGTGACCTACGTGCATTCCCGAGCCACTGGGATAAGGGAACTCAACAAGTCCGAAGAATTTGGGCTTGTCAGAGATGTCCTGTGCTTCAAATACATGGGCATCATCCCATGCTTTTTGCCATTTTGATTCGATGTGTTTAAAGTCGTATGCCATTGTATATCTCCTTTAGTTATGTTATCTTACGGTGGTTCTTTTGAATTTTTTTGTATTTTTCCGCAATACTTAGCACTCTTTCGACTCACTCTCGTCGCTTTACGGAAAGTAAAGCGTCCTCGGTTCGCTCACTCGTGCGTCGTCTTGCGAAAAAATCCTTCAAAATTTAGTTACAGGTTTACTGTGGTTCTTTTGGGTGTAAACCGAAAAGGCAAGGGGGTTGTTTAGTGATGTATACCCACCTAGGCAATTGATGATAGACTAAGATAGTTTTAGGTAGTGATGTTTTGGCGGTGTAATAATGGGTGAAAATATGCCTGAAAATGAAATTTTCAAAAGAGTGAGAAAACCAAAGGTTTTCAACAATAAAAATGATATAACACCGAAGAGATGTGTTCGCACGACATAAGACTCGTGAGATACAGTGATAATTATATTAACTTTTCATTTTCGGTTTACACCCAAAAACCACACCGGACGTTAAGATAACAACATACTGATATCTATATCGTCTGCGTCTGCCCAAAGCTTCTCAAGGTTATAAGTAGTTCTGGCATCTCTGCTGAATATGTGGACAATAACGCTGTCATAGTCAATAACTATCCAATCCGCACCGCCTCTGCCCTCACGTCTTGTAGAGGGATATCCTGCCTCACCGAGCTTGAACTCAACCTCGTCGGCAAGTGCGTTTACCTGTGTGTGATTGCTTCCGCAGGCTATTACAAAATAGTCTGCAATAACCGTTTGATTTCCTACGTCCAGCATCTTGATGTTGAACGCCTTCTTATCGTCAAGGGTTTTTACTACCTTGTCTGCAATTTCTTTTGCTGTGATTTTATCCATTTATCTGTTCCTTTTCAATGTAAATTAATATAGCTCATTTGGGGATGCTACAGGTATGTACTCTTCCTTAGGTTTCTCAGGCTCTGTAACAGGCACGTCACCCTCAACAGGTACGTCGCCCTCAACAGGCACGTCGCTCTCAACAGGCTCGTCGCCCTCAACAGGCACGTCGCCCTCAACAGGCACGTCGCCCTCAACAGGCACGTCGCCCTCAACAGGCTCGTCACCTTCAACAGGCACGTCACCCTCAACAGGCTCGTCACCCTCAACAGGCTCGTCGCCCTCAACAGGCACGTCACCCTCAACAGGCACGTCACCCTCAACAGGCACGTCGCCCTCAACAGGCACGTCGCCTTCAACAGGCTCATCGCTCTCGACAGGTTCTGATGGCTCCACGGGAGTTGAAGGCTTAGGTCTTGATGAGCCTCCGCCTCCTGCCACTATTATCTTGGGAGGTTCTTCCTCAATTTCACTTACGGTAGAGCCATTGGTATCCGTAGGAGTATATCCCGAACGGTACTGCTCGGAAAGAGTCACATTATCTGGTGTAACGTCCTTGTTGTAAAGATTGAATGCTTTGTTGATTATCTCCAGATTTTCTTCGAGATAAAGGGAATACAGTGAAGCGCCCGCCGACGTAAAGTAGCCCTCACCCTGTGCGGTATAGAAGGTTATACTGTCCGAGGAAAGCTTGCCGAAATCTATTTTCTTCACGTAGCCCATAAGGTCTGTGAGTGTCATGCCGGAGGTGGTATACTTCATAAGGTTTGAAGCTACTCCCGTAAGGCTGTCCAGTGAGAACCATTCGGGAGAAAGAAGCTTGTCAACCAATGCGGCAAGGAATATTTTCTGCGCCGACACACGTCCCAAGTCGCCCAGTACGTAGGTGTTACGGAATCTTACAAACTGCTCCGACTGATTACCGTTAAGGGTCTGTGTGCCCTTTTTGAGATTGATGTGGAGGTTTTGCTCGTCATCATTGTAGTACATATTGAAGGGCACGTCAACCTCGACACCGCCGATAGAATCGATTATCTTAACGAATCCGTTAAGGTCTATCATAAAATAGTTGTCAATGGTTATTCCAAAGGTGGATTCCACTGTGGATTCAAGGTATTTGAGCGATGCGTGGGATGCTTCGTCTCTCGTGGAATACTTGCTTACGTTTTTGTTCAGCGCAAAGGCATATATTGCATTAATTCTTTTGCTGGAATATCGGTTTATGGGGTCATCCACGTAGGTATCACGGGGAATCTGCAAAACGTGTATTTTCTGGGTAGATGCATTAAAGTTGACTACCATTATCACGTCGGTGTTGGAGCCTACTCTGTCCTTGCCCACTACCAGAACGTTATACGAGTTTTTATTTCTCACGGTTTCATTGGGCTTTCCTTCGCCCACCAGCAATCCGTTTCCGAAAAAGTCCTCAAGGGTATAAATTGTGCCCATACCGTGTGCACGCTGTGCTCGGTAGCTGTTTACAAAGCTGTAGGCATCACTCTTTCCAAACATCTCCATAAAGCTCGCGTTAAATGGATTTTGAGTGGTGTCGATAGTGGGGGATGACACGAGAAACCAAATTCCAAAGGTCAGTATCAGAACCGCCAGCAGTGAAAGTGCCGAAATAAGAACGATCTTCTTCTTGGTCATTTTCGGCTTTGGTTTTTCGTGGGGGATATCTCTAAGCGCCTTTAGCTTTCTGGGCGCGGTATTATCTTTTTTCATTTTTCTCCTCGGCTAACGTCCTGTAGTATTCCAGGGCGTCCAATGTTCTCGGGTGAATAAATACGTCCTTTTGTTTCAGATAAGAAACGGTGCTGTCAAGAATGCGAAGTGTGGACAGCCTGAGCTGTGCGATTCTTTCACGCTTGTTTTCCGTTCCTTCAAGTGCCTTGTGCAACAGCTCTCTTTGTGCAATGCAAGAGGGGTGTGTGCGTGTTTCTTCAATATAGTCGGCAATAAAAATTATCATTTCAAAAACCGACATATCCGCCTTGCCCGTGGTGTGACTTTCAATGGTGCACCACATACTCTCGCCCATACTGCGCGCCTTTTGGGCACCTGTTACGGCGTGAAGAGTTTCGGGACTTTTCAGGTCGTTTTCGTCAAACGAGTCGGACAGTGCCATATGCTCTTCAAGGGTCAAATACTTTGTCAGGTCGTGCAAAAGCGCACACCGTGACAGCTCCTCTTCAAATTCGGGACAGATAAGGGATGAAAGGTATACAGTCTCCCTTTCCACTGCCAGAGTGTGAAGGTATCTTTTTTCGGGAAGCGTTTTTTTAACGTACTCCCGAAGCTCCGCCAAGGTCATCCTGGGAGTGTAAAGGCTGTTCTTTTCAACGTAGTCGAAAACCTTTTGGGAAATCAGGTCTGTGTGTCTGCGGTTCTTCAATGCATCTCTTATTTGGGTAGAGGAAACCTCTATGTGACAGTCGTCAATGACCGTTACGCGTGCACCGAAGCTCTTTTCCAATTCTTTTTTGCTCTTGACAATATCCTCTTCCTTGCCGTCTCTGCTCATTACTGCAATATTTGCGTTGTCAAAGAGGTATTGCGGGTCTCTCCATTGATGGAGAGTTGTGAACATATCCGTACCTACGTACAGATAATATTCCCCATCACATTGATTTTTCAAGTGCTCAAGTGTAATTTTTGTGTAACTTTTTTCTCCGTTTTCTTCAAAAAGTCTTTTTTCAATATCCGAAATAACGACTTCCTTTCTGTCGCCTACGGCAAGTCGGAGCATATTAATTCTGTCCTCGAAGCTTGCCCACGCACCCGGAATGGTCTTATGTGGCGGCAAAAAAGTGGGAATGACGTACACTCGGTCGGGCTTGACTGTGCGTATGAATGCTTCAAGGGCTATTTCGTGACCTTTGTGAATGGGGTTGAAGCTGCCCCCGAAAATTCCTATTTTCATTTCGGGAGAACTATTTTTTTGTTCTTTTTGCTCTCGCGGTAGAGAACAAACTTTGTGCCGATGACCTGAACTACCTGAGCACCTGTTTCCTCGGCAAGCTGAGCTGCCGCAACCGCAGGACCGTCAAAGTAGGAGTCAAGCGCCTTTATTTTTATAAGCTCTCTTGCTTCAAGGGCTGTGTCTATCTGCTTTACGAAATTTTCTTCAATGCCGCTCTTTCCTACCTGGAATATGGCGTCTATGTTTGATGCAAGTGATTTTAAATACGCTCTCTGTTTACTTGTCATTTTGAATACCTTTTATTTAAAATTTCAGCCAGAGCTTCAAACGCTCTTGCTCTGTGACTTATTTTGTTTTTTTCCGAAGCGGGAAGGATTCCGAAACAGCAGTTTGCCTCACGGCAGAAGAAAAGGGGGTCGTATCCAAAACCGCCGTCGCCCTGCTTCTCGTGGAGAATGTCGCCCTCAACCTCGCCTCTCAGGGTGAATGAGGTGTCGCTGTTTATGAAGCCGACAGCCGCAACAAATCGTGCGGTGCGGTCGGTCACTCCTTCAAGATTCTTGAGAAGAAGCTTGTTGTTTTCCTCGTCATCGGCATCCTTGCCGTCAACGGAGGCATAGCGCGCCGAATAGATACCCGGTGCACCGCCAAGCGCATCTACTTCAAGTCCCGAATCGTCTGCAAATGATGGGAGTCCGCTCTTTTCAAATGCCGCTTTCGCCTTAATAAGCGCGTTTTCCTCAAAGGTAGCTCCGTCCTCAATTATATCGCCTTCAAAGCCGATATCGTCAAGAGTGAGTACCTTAAAGTCAAATTTCAGGTGTCTTGAAAGTATGTCGGCTATTTCTTTTGCTTTGTGGGCGTTTCGGGATGAAAATACAAATTCTATCATTATAGTTTCCTTTAGTTATGTTATCTTACGGTGGTTCTTTTGGGTGTAAACCGAAAATGAAAGGTTAATATAATTTATTACCGTATCTCACGAGTCTTATGTCGTGCAAACACATCTCTTCGGTGTTATATCCTTTTTTATATACCAGGAAATTGCATTAAATCAACCTCGCCGTTTTTCATTGCAGGGTTATATTCAAAGGTTACGATAGGCGAGCATTGCCAGCGGTCGCTGACCGCTTTTTTATTGTTGAAAACCTTCGGTTTTCTTCCTT
>JAZSDT010000131.1:0-2132 GCA_045531285.1 Eubacteriales bacterium | reverse complement strand
AGCAAAATTACGTCTCATATTCATTCTCCTAAAGTTAATTTCATTCGCTTATTTGAACTTTCTTCCCACTAAACGCCACACCGTATTTGAAAATATTCTTGACACCCTTAGTGGTGAGTTCGGTATCGTATTTTCTATCGTTGATCTGCTTCAGGGCTGTTTCCGAGAGTGCTTTCAGCTCGTCGTCGGAAGCGTTCTTGGCTGCCTTGAGTTCGATGAGAACGCCGGGCATCTTTGTGTCCTTGGGGCAGAGACAAATGTCGTAGCGACCTTCACCCGATTCGCGGTTGGACGTGATATAGTAGCGGTTATCCAACGTTGCGCAGAGACCGAGGACAAGCCCGTGGTAGAAGTTTTCACCGACGGTATCGTAGCTGCTTGCTGATTGCATCAGAAGAGTACCGAGATGCTTTTGAAGTGCTGTGGCGTTGTTGGAATAGATTGCCTCTTGGATAGAAATTGCGGTCGATTGCGGAACAATTTTGTGTAGCTTTTGGAGAACTTCTTTGTTATAAACAAACGCGATCTCCTTATTGGGAATGGCAACTTCGCACATGAAGTCTCCACTGAAAGCGGGATCGGATTTAATAACCTTCAGATATCCGGCAACGAGCAGGAAGCTGTATACGGACGAAGGATTGCTCTTTACCTGCGGATAAATTACGCCAGTATCAATATAGGTCAAGAAGGATTCACCCTGCATAAGAGCATTAAGCTTTTCGTAAATGGTTTCATCGGCTTCTCCCAGAATCTCACCGATAATCTCATTACTACCCGTAGATTGCCAATAAGCACGCGCTTGACAATCATTGCGGAAGTAGTTGATAACCGACCAGGGATTAAATATCTCGGTATTACCGAACTTATATCCATCGTACCAAGAGCAGATCTCTTCGTATTTATCTTCTGCTTTATAGTACTGTGCCATTTCCTTAACTTCTTCGGCGGTAAATCCAAAATACTCGCTGTATTTGCCGTCTATAATGGAGTTGATGGTGAGGTTATTAAGACCACTGAAAATGCTTTCCTTTGCTACACGGAGAATACCCGTGAGGAATCCGTAGGTGAGATGTTTGTTATCCTTGAGACCGCCGGAGAAAAGGTTGCGCATAAAGCCGATAACTTCGTCGTAGAACCCTTTGACGTGTCCTTGCTGAATAGGAGTGTCATATTCGTCTATGATGATAATGGGGGCTATGCCGTGATACTCGTGGAGCATACGGGAAAGATCTGCCAACGCATTTGAGAGATCAACGGCGGAACTGTTTCCGGACAAAAGATTTTCAACACGCTTGGCATCAGCGGCAGAGAGCTTATCATTCTTACTAAGCTCAGTATGACGAGCTGTTTCTTTGGAAAACAACTCATTGAAAGCTTCAAACGTTTCTTCCCACGTATTGAATTTTACATCCTTAAAACTCAAGAAAATGACGGGGTATTTTCCTTGACACTCTTGATATTTTTCGCCGTATGCCCAAATCTTTTTGTCCTTGAAATAAATCGACGTATCTTCTTCCGTCTTTTCAAAGAAAGTGCGGAGCATATCCATATTTAAGGTTTTTCCAAATCGACGAGGGCGCGTGAAAAGAGAGACCATTGGACGTTCATCAATAAAATCTTTGATCATCATGGTCTTGTCAATATAGTAATATTCTGTCGATGCCAAGCGATAATCGGAAACACCGATAGGGAGAGGAAGATTTGTGGGGCGTGGTGCCTGAATGTAAGCTCCCGTTTTGATTCTGCTATCGGCAGGCTTTTCGGCATTGGCGGGAAGTTCCCAAGCACGTCCATTTTTGACCGCACCCTTTATTTTTCCTTTCTGACAAAGAGCAATCACACGTCTCTCTGTGATACCCCAAAGTTTCGCTGCATCTTTCACACGCATCATATCTGCCATTGGATAAACCTCCAATTATATTTTTACATGGTACATTATAGCACATTATCAGAACAATGTCAATATGTTTCGGAACAATGTCGATAATTTTTGATATTGTTCCGAAACGTTGTTCCGATAGAAAATCAAGTGGTCTTTTTGACCACTTGAAAATGAAAATAAGCTGGACACCGCGTGTCCAGCCTTCAAAAGGGTATAACATATATGGTGCGGGGCGCAGAGACCCGCACCA
>JAZSDT010000070.1:0-13841 GCA_045531285.1 Eubacteriales bacterium | reverse complement strand
TTGTAAGGCTGTAGCAACCTCTGAAGGCATCATCACCTATACTTGTCATTTCCGACGGTATAACAACGTTTCTAACACCTTCCATTTGATAAATGCTGTAGGAAGCACCCTTGTAGGTTAATGGCAAAGTAACGGTATCATCACCGCCTACGTATGCACGAAGACGGTTTGATGAATCAAACATAAATCCGTTTCCGTCATCGGTATAACCACTCCTGTAGCTGACAGCACCATCCTTGTTTACTAATTTATAGGCATAATATGCCACATATCCGTTGCCTGTATCACCAATAGTAAGCGACAAATCACTGTTATTGTATACTGTTACAAGGCTGGTGCATCCGGAGAAGGCATAATTGCCTATACTTGTCACACTATCGGGGATGGTGATACTTTTGAGGCTGGTGCACCCTTCGAAGGCATAATTGCCTATACTTGTCACGCTGTTCGGGATGGTGATACTTGTGAGGCTGGTGCAATTATAGAAGGCACGACTTCCTATACTTGTCACGCTGTCGGGTATGGTGACACTTGTAAGGCTGGTGCAATAATAGAAGGCATAATTGCCTATGCTTGTCACGCCGGAATTGATTACAACAGATTTAATGGCTGCTCTGTTTGAATACCAAGGTGCTGATTGAAAAAATGACCAATCTGTCATAGCTCCCGTACCCGAGATTGTCAGCACTCCGTCGGAGTCCAGGGTATAGGTTACGTTTGTACCGCAAGAGCCGCTTTCAATCGTAGTGGCGGCATTGACTACTGCGGTCATAAGTGTAATTGAAATAAGAGAAGCCAGCAGGATAAGGATAAGCTTTTTAACCATAATAATTCTCCTAAATAGTACAATTTTTCATTGTAATTATATAACGTTTGCAAAAAATTGTCAAGTTTTTCAATATAGCAAAACGACAGTCCGTTTTTTATGAAGGGATAATTTACAGGGGGAGGGTGCTTTTTAGCAAAAAGCGGCTAGCAGCCGCTCGCAATTCTCGCCTATCCCACGCTTTGAGTATAATCCTACAACGTAAAACGGCGAGAGCGTAATAATCGAAAAATTTTCCATAAAAAAGCGGCTAGCTGCCACTGACAATACTCACCTATCCCACGCTTTGAGTATAATCCTACAACGTAAAACGGCGAGGTTGATTTAATGCAAATTCCTAGCATATAAAAAAACAGACAGAATAATCTCTAATCGAAGATTTCCTGTCTGCTATTTTGTTTATAAATTGTATGCTGCGACTACCGCGTTTACGGAAGTTCAAAGTTGGTAGGTGAAACAAACCAACCTTCTTCCTTAATATAGAGCATTGTGAGCTTCTTGTTTTCCTGCTCCTCCATTACTCTTTGCTCGTTATCGGGGTCCCAACCGTACGTTACAACGTCATAGGTATATTCCATTACCTTTTCAATGTTACTGGGTGTCATATAGCAATACATTGAAAGGTCTTTGATAAGAGCTGCAGCATCCTCTGCCGATACCTCTTTGTGATCTATTTCATTGTACTCGATATGGAATTCATATCCTGCATACTTTTCGTCACGGTTAACGTGGAGAGTATAGGTTGCATTGTTTATAGCTTCCTCAAAGGTAGCGTCATCATATTCCAGCTCCTTCTGATAGCCTTCCACAAACTCTGTGGGAAATGCAAGAAGGTAGTTACCGAATCCGTCCTCGGTAAGAAGAGAAAAATAGCAATCCGCCACTTCCTCAACCTTACTGTCAAATCTGGGATCGTATCCGGGCTCTTCCACCTGAGTGTCATTGGGTGTAACCGTTGCATCGGGCTCATCCGCACAGGATGCAAACGAAAAGACCAAAAGCGTTGCAAGTGCAATAAGTATTATCTTTTTCATTTCAATTCCTTTCCAAAAAAGCCGTGACAGATTGTCACGGCTCAATTGTAAAACACTAAGTTTATTCAATTAAAGAGCTGCCTTTGCCTTTTCAACGAGAGCTGCAAATGCATCCTTGTCGCTTACAGCAATCTCAGCAAGCATCTTTCTGTTAAGGTCGATACCTGCCTTCTTAAGACCGTTCATAAATCTTGAGTAGTTGATATCGTTAACCTTACACTGTGCAGAAATACGAGTGATCCAGAGAGCACGGAAATCTCTCTTCTTGTTCTTTCTTCCTGCGAAAGCGTAGTTACCGCTCTTCATTACCTGCTGTTTAGCCATCTTGAAGTGCTTGCTCTTAGCACCCCAGTAACCCTTAGCCAGCTTCAGTACTTTATTTCTTCTCTTGCGAGTCATCATCGCGCGCTTTACTCTTGCCATTTCTTGTTCCTCCTAATATTATCTTTCTTTCAAACCTTATGCGTAGGGAAGAATAGTCTTGATGTTACGAGCTGTTGACTCGCTCATGTATCCTGCCTTACGAAGACTTCTGAGACGCTTTGAGGGCTTGTTGCCTGTCTTGTGGCGGCGTCCCATGTGGTTCATCTTCATCTTACCGCTCTTTGTAAGAGTAAATCTCTTTGCTGATGCCTTATGGCTCTTAATTTTTCCCATAATTGTATCTCCTTATTATTTATTTTGCGTCGTCTTTCTTGGGTGAAATAACCAGCGTCATATATCTGCCGTCAAGCGAGGGAGCTTTTTCGGCGCCTCCGATATCAACAAGTTCTTCCTTGATACTTGCCATAAGGTCATATCCTCTGTGGGTATGATTCATCTCTCGGCCCGAGAACACAATGGTTATCTTTACTTTGTTGCCTTCAGACAAAAATCTCTTCGCATGGTTAAGCTTTGTATCAAAGTCGTGCTTGTCGATTCGGCACGAGAATTTGATTTCCTTAAGCTCTACCGTTGTGCGCTTCTTCTTGGACTCCTTCTCCTTCTTGGTCTTTTCGTAAAGGAACTTGCCGTAGTCCATTATCTTACACACGGGAGGCTCTGCGTTGGGTGACATTTCAACCAAATCAAGCCCTGCCTCATGAGCGGCATTCAGTGCTTCGTTTCTGCTGATAATTCCCAGCTGGCTTCCGTCTGCTGCGATAACTCTGACCTTGTCTGCTCTTATTTCCTCGTTGATAAGAAGTTCTTTTGCGCTAATGTTAAAACACCTCCGAAAAAAATGTGCGGAGAAAAACTCTCCGCACAAAATACAAGGGTACTCCCCTTTTTAATTCTGTATTAACCGTGCCTTGCTCCTTGGCAGGCAGGTGAGAACGGAGCGTTCTTCTTCTTTTTACTCGAAAAGTATATCATAGGTTTTTATATTTGTCAATAGTTTTTTATTTATTTTTATTAAAAACTATTTCAGGCTCGCCATCGGACAAGGTTATAGCGCAGCCGATAAAGGTTTGCTCCTTGTGATTTGGCTGACTTCCCACTATGGCAGGACAGGTTTGAAGCTTGTAGGCATCAAAATCCGAACCGGGCTGATGTACACCGCAGGTATGGGTATGACCGTAAAGAAGTATATCGGGCTTTATCTCGTTGGAAACCAGCTCTGTCCAATGGCAGTACAGCTCCTGCTCTATATCAAAGGGAGGCTTCTGTATATAAGAAAACGGAACGTGGCTTACGATTATTCTGTGTTTTATGCCGTCGGCTTTGTACTCACCTTTTTCAATCACGTTTTCCAGCCACTGTGTCTCTTTAAGGCGGTAATTGTGGAAACAGGTTGTATAGGAATATGCCTCGTGGCTGTCATCCTTGTCCTCTCCGCAATCCAGAACAAGTCCCCAAAGGCTTCCGAGACGGAAGGTATAATACGGTTTGCCATTGTCAGACGGAGTATATTCCGTAAAGCTTTCGCCGTATATGCCTCTGGTATCGTGATTGCCTTTTGAAAAAACGATAGGACGTGTGCCGCCGGTTATTCCGGAACAAATTCTGTAAATTGAATTAAAGTTTGCAATATCTCCTGAATGGTCGGGAATATCGCCGTTCAGGATAAGTAAGTCAAGATCATTACCGAAATACTGTCCTGCTTTTATAGGCGCCTCCTCCATATTGTGCGCATCGGAAATATGATAAATATTAATTTTATCCCCCTCGACAGGCTTGAAGCTATATTTAAGCTCTACGGTATCCTCGCTTACGGGGAAATACGGTGTGCGGTCTATCATCTTACGGTAGCACAAAGTATACTCCTTTGCCGAATCAAGCTCCTGCATAGGCACTTCTACCTTATGAACGTAGTTGTTAGACTTTAATATTCCGTTGGAATCGTCATAATACGTATTGCCTCCCACCTTTGCCCAAACTATTGCAGGACATCCGAAGGGAGTAACGATCTGGTATCTGCCGTCAACTGCAAATACCGAGGGATGTGCATTAAGGTTTTGAGGTATAGTGTTCATTAGTCAAAAGCCTCCTTAAATTCCGAAGTTCCTCCTACAACAAATTCGTCACTGGTTGCAAAAGTAGTTCGTTTACCGTTGGTTTGTATTACAGTTATAACGTCGCCGTAAACTGCATCCACGTCCGGAACCATTACGGTTTGGGTATCGATATAAACAACGTCATGCTTTTCACCGTTTATCTTAACTCGTGTAAACTCGGTAAACATTTCACCGCTTATTTCCAATCCCATGTCGGTATTCTTCACGCCGTTTATCACAAGCGGAGCTATACCAAGCGACAGTTCCGACGGAGTATATCCTATATCGTAGCCGTAGCATTCTTTTTTACCGTAAAGCATATCGTACTGCAACATTTCAAGAGACGTATAATATTCTTCGTTTCGGCTTGAATTCTGGTGAAGCTTGGTGATAAGACCGTTGTTCATTCCAAGCTCTCCGAGAATATGTGCAGACAGCTCATAAGAATGAAGGTCAACAGCCTCGGCATCAAGGTTATAATTGGACCATATAACGTATTCTGTCTGATATACACTGCCGTTAGACATCTCCTCGTTGGTGAGTCCGAAATAAGGCAGATGGTCACCGTACAACACAACAACAGTTTTTTCGTCACGTAAAGACAACTGTCCTATGAGGTCGGCAATAAAATCGTCCACCTCTTTCATCTGTGTCAGATAGTATTCAAAAGCGATTTCGTTTACTTCTGTTTCGGGATTTGTTATTTCTACGTCGAATATATAATCAACTCCCTCAAGCCTTTCGGGAGAATATACTCCGTGGGACTGAACGGTTATCGCATATACAAAGTCCTGAACCTCGGTTTTGTCAAGGCACGAAATTATCTCCTTTGTCAAAACAGAGTCATTTGCCCAGCCTATTGGATTATAGGTCATATTCTGCATAAATTCAAGCGGAATAAAGGTGTCGTATCCCAAGCTGGAAAATACGTGTGCTCTGTCATAAAAAGAAGCCTTGTGATTGTGAACTGCGTGAGCCTTATAGCCAAGCTCCTTAAGATTAAACGCTATACTTTCGCAAGCACTGTTTTGAAGAACTGTCTTATACGGATATTCGCCCGGTCCAAAATAGTCAAGCGACATACCCGTCATTATTTCAAATTCAACGTTTGCAGTACCCGAACCGATGTATGGCACTTCGAGATATCCGTGAGGAAAATTCGCCTTTAGCAACGTGAAAAATGGAATTGGATTGGTATTATACTTCAACGAATTGATTTTGTTTACGTCGAAAAAGGATTCAAGCTGTACAAAAATTATATTCGGTTTTTCTTTGGGTACAAGAGTTTCCTCCGACCTTATTGATTCAAGGATGGTATTAACCTTTTCGCCTGAATAGTCGGCAGGCTTATCTATACCGGTATCAAACACGCTGCTTGAAAAGCAATACACAAAACCGTAGTCGTCATATGCATCGTTAAGGTTTGTGAATTTTTTTGAAAGATAGCCGTCTGCCACAAACGTTTCTGACATAAGCGCCAACACAACAATAAATGAAGGAAGAAGCATTATTCCCTGTACGTGGCGTCGTTCCCGACGTGCTGAGTTGCGATAAATCAAGACGAAACCGGCAACTATAGTTATTACGGCAGCAATTATTATAACCATTACCCATCCTTCAAGATAGAGGTTAAATATGCTGAAAATTGATTTTATCTTTACAAAATCAGTAGCCGATATGGGTGTGACTCTGTAATACAGTACAGCGCAGTTAACGATAGCAAGAGCAATGAACGGAGCTACTAATAATGCAAGTGCAAAAGCTCGTCTTTTGAAGAACAGACACAAAAGCGTAACTGTGAATATTGCCAAAGAATTAAACAAAAAAACTTGTGGAGACTGAAATATATGTATTATGCCGTCAACAAATGAATGACGGCACAGCATTTCTACTGCCAAGTTGACAAAAACAGAAAGTATAAAGCAAAAAATCACTGTATGCCTTATAAAAAAGCCGTACAGTTTTTCAAGTTTATTAAATTTTTTGAGCATGATTTTTTCCTTATTAAGTTTGTTTTACTGAAGTATTTTACTACTTTATCCCCTCTTTGTCAATATATAATTATAAAAGTCAAAAAACAGACACCGAATCTTTACAATTGAGCTATTACCCAGAATAACCGTCTTTCCCACACTTCCTTGCTCTCCCATGGCAAGAGAAGCTTCAAGGCTTACATCGGGAAATATAACGCTCCACCAATTATGTCCCATGCCCTCGCCCAACGTTACCGTTAAAGCAAGGTAATCTCCGGGAGGAAAACTTGAATTGCCCAGTGTCTTTTTGTCAAAATAACGCACTCCCACATGAGCTGAAGAAACGTAGTTCATTCCACACTCTTTAAGGATTCTGTCGCTTGTAGAGATTATTTTGTCAAGCCTTTCGTTAAGTCCCGATTCAATACTCTCCATGCTGTCAAAGGTCTCTTTCTTCAAAAGCTGTGTAACGGCATCTGAAACCCTCATTTTCGCCTCTACGTCTTCCGCTGAATCGGAATTGGCAATAACGTGAATGCGCGCCAAGTCGGCATTTTCAGTATCGGTCAAGCAAGCAAAAATAACTAAAAGAAAAGCTGTAAATATAAGTAGTATTTTTTTCATAGAAGCTCCTTTCAGTGTATTATTGACAACATAAAACTAAAAAAAGCACCCGAAGGTGCTTTTTTTATATGCTAGGAAATTGCATTAAATTAACCTCGCCGTTTTACCTTGTTGGAGTATGCTCAAAGGTTACGATAGGCGAGCATTGCCAGCGGCTGCTAGCCGCTTTTTTATCTAACGCCCATTGCGTTGCCGATATATTCGGTAGCGTTGTCGAAAGTATTTTTTACGTTGTTTTTTGCCTTGTTATAGGAATTCTTTATTCTGTCCTTCGTACTTTCGGGTACGTCGTTTGTTCTTTCGTTATATTCCCTGTCAGTTGTACGGTTGTTATAATATCCGTACATTCCGTCGTCTGCATCATAGTTTCTGCAAGATACAAGAGAGAAGGAAAGAAGGGCGATTATTGCAACTACTATTATAGCTTGTTTCATTTTATATCTCCTTCAGTTAACAAAAACGGTTACGGAGCGTCTTGCTCCGTTTATATTATGTCCTCAATGATTTATATTATAATTAACATAATTTTACATTTGTTTTTGACTTGACATTGCCATTTGTATATGTTAAAATGAAATGCCAAACAAAATTTAATATGTCATATTTTATTTTTCCGGAAGAAATACTACCTTGGTAAAAGGTGTTTTCTTTCGTTCTTCTGGTTATAGTAAAATATGATTGGGATTTTGTTTGGCGACAAAAGAGAGAAGCACTTTTTCGGTGTGTTCTCTTTTGGGAACACACTTTTTATTTCAAGGAGAGTTATATGGGACAGTTTTTAGATGAATTATGGGAGCAGATACATCCTGACTATATTCCACCCACAGCTAATAAGCTGTTCGCAATGGATATAATGGTAAAATCATCCAAAACAATTGATGAGACAGAAAAGAAAGAACTATCAAAGCTAATCGACGAAGTTACCAAAGAAAGTATAATGTTGGAAAAGAAAGCTTTTTGTGACGGAGTTGGAGAAGGCTGTAAAATCATGGTCGGAAAGCTTTAATTATAAAAATATTATTTTGCTTTTCGGGAGAGTTTGAGAGGGTGCTTTTTGCTAAAAAGCGTCCTCTTATATTTACGTCAAAAAACAGATAATAATGTGGCTGGCATTCACCGGCAATTCTCTCCTATCATTATAACATCTGTTTTAAACAAAGCAAAACAACGAAACTGTATTAAATGCAGTTTTCTATAAAGTAGGAAAGCCCCCGAAGAAGCTTCATTTTCATAAAGCTGCCACGGGGGCTTTTGTTGTTAACGAAGTATTATAAGCAGATGCGACAAACTATTATTCGTTATCGTACATCTTAGCCTGTCTTACAAGGTCATCATACTTTTCACGAGCCTTAGCAGCGGCAGCCTCAAAGAGAGCATTTGCTCTGTCGGGGAATGCACGTGTAAGTGAAGAGTATCTAACCTCAGAGTTGATGAACTCGATATAATCCGCTGTGGGCTCCTTAGAGTCGATGGTAAGAGGATTCTTGCCTTCTGCTCTGAGAGTGGGATTAAATCTGAAGTTGTGCCAGTAACCTGCAGTTACAGCCTTCTTCATCTCTGCCTGACAGTTAGTCATACCGCCCTTGATTCTGTGAAGTTCACAGGGTGAGTAAGCGATAATGATTGAAGGTCCGGGATATGCTTCTGCTTCACAGATAGCCTTGATGGTCTGATTCATATCAGCGCCCATAGCGATCTGTGCAACGTATACATAACCGTAAGACATAGCGATCTGTGCAAGGTTCTTCTTGCTGATTGCCTTACCTGCAGCAGCGAACTGAGCAACCTGACCGATATTTGAAGCCTTGGAAGCCTGTCCACCTGTGTTAGAGTAAACTTCGGTATCGAATACCATGATGTTTACGTCCTCACCTGAAGCGATAACGTGGTCGAGACCGCCGAAGCCGATATCGTATGCCCATCCGTCACCACCGAAGATCCATACGGACTTCTTGGAGAGGTAAGTCTTTTCAGCGAGAATTTCGGGAGCAACGGGGCATCCTTCAGCAGCAGCCTTTTCGAGCTCAACGATGAGAGCCTTTGTAGCAGCCTCGTTTGCCTTACCGTCGTTCTTTGAATCAAGGTAAGCCTTAGCAGCAGCCTTAAACTCGTCTGAAGCCTTGTCAGACTCAGCCATAGCCTCTACCTTAGCAATAAGCTTTTCACGGATTGCCTTCTGACCGAGGTGCATACCGAGACCGTGCTCAGCGTTGTCCTCGAAGAGTGAGTTAGCCCAACCGGGTCCTCTCTTGGTATCCTTGTTTACAGTGTAAGGAGTAGCAGGTGCTGAACCGCCCCAGATAGATGAACAACCTGTAGCGTTGGAGATATACATTCTCTCGCCGAAGAGCTGAGTGATGAGTCTCGCATATGTGGTTTCTGCACAACCTGCGCAAGAGCCTGAGAACTCAAGAAGGGGCTGGTTGAACTGGCTGCCCTTAACTGTGTTTTCAGCAAAGGGAACGTCCTTCTTGGAAATCTTTTCTGTAGCGTAGGTCCAAACGTCTGCCTGAGCTTCTTCCTTAGCCTGAGGAACCATAACGAGTGCCTTTTCCTTAGCAGGACAGATGTTAGCACAAGCGCCGCATCCCATACAGTCAAGAGGTGAAATAGCAATAGCGAACTTGTAGTCTTCACAGCCCTTGCCCTTCATCTGAGTAAGCTTCATTGCTTCGGGAGCAGCAGCTGCTTCGTCAGCGTTGAGAGCATAAGGACGGAGAGTTGCATGAGGACATACATATGAACACTGGTTACACTGGATACAGTTCTCGGGAATCCACTGAGGAACCTTAACTGCAACACCGCGCTTTTCGTAAGCAGCAGCACCCTGAGGGAAAGTACCGTCTACGTACTTTTCGAATGCTGATACGGGAAGAGAATCACCCTTCATTGCGCCAACAGGTGTAACAACGTTGTTTACGAAATCAACAAGCTCGGGTCTGTCGCCTGTAGCAAGAGCTGCGGGAGCATCCTCGCCTGCATTAGCCCAAGCAGCGGGAACCTTAACCTCAACAAGAGCGCCTGCGCCTGCGTCGATAGCAGCGTAGTTCTTGTCAACGATTTCCTGTCCCTTCTTGCTGTAGGACTTGTATGCCATCTTCTTCATGTAATCGATAGCTTCCTCAGCGGGAAGAATCTTTGCAAGAGCGAAGAAAGCAGACTGGAGAACAGTGTTCTTAACCTTACCGTCGCCGATCTGGTTGAGAGCAATGTCTGTAGCGTTGATTATATAGAACTTGATGTTGTTCTTAGCGATATATGACTTAACGCTTGCGGGAAGGTGAGCGTCAAGATCTGCCTCTGACCAGTTACAGTCAAGAAGGAAGGTACCGCCGGGAAGAATGTCTGATACCATATCGTACTTTGTAAGGTATGCCTGGTTGTGACATGCAACAAAGTTAGCCTTGTTGATATAGTAAGGAGACTTGATGGGCTTATCACCGAAACGAAGGTGAGAAATAGTGATACCGCCTGTCTTCTTTGAGTCATACTGGAAGTATGCCTGAATATACTTGTCGGTGTGGTCACCGATGATCTTGATAGAGTTCTTGTTAGCACCAACTGTACCGTCGCCGCCGAGACCCCAGAACTTGCAAGAGATAGTGCCTTCTGCCGATGTGTCGGGAGCGGGCTTCTCAACAAGTGAGTGACCTGTAACGTCGTCTACGATACCGATAGTGAAGTTGTTCTTAGGAGCATCTGCAGCAAGGTTTTCGTATACTGCGAATACGCTTGAAGGAGGTGTATCCTTTGAACCAAGACCGTATCTACCGCCAACAACTGTTGCAGCGCGTCCTGCCTGAGCAAGAGCTGTAACAACGTCGAGGTAGAGAGGCTCACCGAGAGAACCGGGTTCCTTTGTTCTGTCGAGAACTGCAATCTTCTTACATGTCTCGGGAATAGCTGCGATAAGCTTGTCAGCGCGGAAAGGTCTGTAAAGGCGAACCTTGATAAGACCAACCTTTTCGCCGTGAGCGTTGAGGTAGTCGATAACTTCCTCAGCAACGTCACAGATAGAGCCCATTGCAATGATAACACGGTCTGCATCGGGTGCACCGTAGTAGTTGAAGAGCTGATAGTTTGTGCCGAGCTTAGCATTAACCTTACCCATGTACTCTTCTACGATTTCGGGAAGAGCGTCATAGTATCTGTTACATGCTTCTCTGTGCTGGAAGAAGATATCGCCGTTTTCTGCTGAACCGCGAAGAACGGGATGCTCAGGGTTGATAGAACGAGCACGGAATGCCGCTACAGCGTCCATATCTACCATTTCCTTGAGGTCTTCGTAATCCCAAGCTTCAATCTTCTGAATTTCATGAGATGTTCTGAAGCCGTCAAAGAAGCTGAGGAAGGGTACTCTGCCCTTGATTGTTGCAAGGTGAGCAACAGCACCAAGGTCCATAACCTCCTGAGGGTTGCTTTCAGCAAGCATAGCATAACCTGTCTGACGGCATGCATATACGTCAGAGTGGTCACCGAAGATGTTGAGTGCATGAGATGCAACACAACGAGCTGATACGTGAATTACGTTAGGAAGCAATTCACCTGCGATTTTGTACATATTGGGGATCATCAAAAGAAGACCCTGAGATGCTGTGTAGGTGGTAGTAAGAGCACCTGCTGCAAGAGAACCGTGAACCGCACCTGCGGCACCTGCCTCTGACTGCATCTCTACCATTTTAACTGTTTCGCCGAATATATTTCTGGCGGGTTCGCCAAAAATGTTTTTATCGGCAGCTGACCAAGCGTCTGTAACCTCGGCCATAGGGCTTGAAGGGGTGATGGGGTAAATAGCTGCTACTTCAGTGAACGCATAGGACACGTGAGCGGCGGCTGTGTTACCATCCATGGAAATTTTTCTTCTTGCCATTGGTTTTATCCTCCTTGGTTTTTATATTTTTTCATACGGATATATCATATCACTTTTTTTATGAAAAGTAAATACAAAAAACTGACTTTTTTTATTTTTTTTAAATTCTATTTTTAATTTTAACATATCTTGTGTTGTAAAGGACGAAAATTTGTGATAATATATTATCACCGATTACACAAACGGTTAATATTTTGGGACTAATTACAGCAAGGAGAACTTTTGTGAATACAGACACTCTAACGGTTATTCTGGTTTTCGGCATTATAAACCTGATCGTCATAGTCGGAATAATAATATACCTTATACATTCAAAACTCAGCAGAAGACTGAGACAAAGCAAGGTAGATCACTTTGGAGACAGTGCCGAAAAAAAGGTTATCGACTTTTTAAAAAAATCCTTCCCGAGAGCATCGGTTATGGAAAGCGTATATCTTAAAACTCCCACAGGGCTGACCGAGCTTGACATACTCATGATATGCAACAGAGGTCTTTTTGTGGTTGAGGTAAAAAGTCACAACGGAGAAATAAATACAGAGGGCAAATACTGGACACAGCGGTGGCGTGACAAAATCGTTCGGTTTCACAACCCCGTCCACCAAAACAACGTTCACAGGACGGCACTGGAGGCAGTGTTCAGAAAAAGGCAAAGTCTTGCAAGCCTGCCAATATACACTGTGGTGGTTTTCACCTCATCCAACGTCACCTTCACTAAAAACGTCAAGGACGTAATAAAATTCAGCTCACTGTACTCCTACGTGAAGCGTAGGAAGCCCGACAAGAGAATGACAAAGGAAATGATCAAAAAGGTAGAAAAATTCATTTCATCCAATATGGTAACCAGCCGTCTCAGACAGAATCAGCATAAGCGGAAAATATATAACAGCAACGCAAAAAAACGTGCTTACCGTTTTAACAGGTGACAATATTTTACAAATAAATGACAAAATGTTTTGGTTGACTAAATCTTTTGTATATATTATAATTTAAGCAGAAAATGAAAGGAGCTTGAACATGGCAAGAACAGAATACGGTATACAGATGTACTCGCTGAGAGACATCACTGCAAACGACCTCAAGGGAGCACTTAAAACAGTTGCTGAGCAGGGCTATAAGTACATAGAATTTGCAGGATTTTTTGACAATTCAGCCCAGGACGTAAAGGCATGGTTGGATGAGTACGGTCTTATTTGCAGCGGTACTCACACAGGTATCGACCCTATCACCGAGTCTAATATTGAGCAGACAATAAAGTATCATCAAACCATCGGTTGTAAGAATCTCATTGTTCCGGGTGCGGATTGGTCAACCGAAGAAAAGATGAACTACAACATTGAGGTTATGAATAAGGCTGCCCCCGTTCTCAAGGCGGCAGGCATCACACTTGGCTATCATAATCACTCACACGAGTTTCAGCCTACAGCATACGGAAAGTACCTCCACAAGGAAATAGAGGAGCGCTGTCCCGACGTAGAATTTGAGCTTGACACCTTCTGGGTATTCAATGCAGGATTAGACCCTGTTGCAGAAATGGAAAGACTCAAAAACAGAGTAAGAGTGATTCACCTTAAGGACGGAATACCTTCCGAGGACGGAAGCCACAGCGCTGTAGGAAAATCTGTAGGCGAAGGAAAAGCACCCATAAAGGCTGTAAGAGCAAAGGCTCTTGAACTTGGTGTACTTATGGTCATCGAATCAGAAGGACTCCAGCCCACAGGTACAGAGGAAGTCGAAAGATGCATCAAGTATCTGAGAACGCTTGACTAATCAAAAGCGTAAAACTTCTTTAATATAAAGCAAAAAAGGAACTCACAGAGTTCCTTTTTTACTTTATAGGAAATTTCTTGATTATTACGCCCTCGCCGTTTCGCTTTTTTGGATATATGCAAAGCTTTGGATAGGCGAGCATTGCCAGCGGCTGCTAGCCGCTTTTTTGTATACTAGGAAATTGCATTAAATCAACCTCGCCGTTTTACGTTGTAGGGCTATACTCAAAAGTTACGATAGGCGAGCATTGCCAGCGGCTGCTAGCCGCTT
>JAZSDT010000040.1:0-15006 GCA_045531285.1 Eubacteriales bacterium | reverse complement strand
ATATTGTATCTGCCATCCTTGATGGACACAACGCATCCACCCTTGAGATGAGACACTACCGTTATGGGTTCTCCACTGTAACACCCCAAAGAAAACAGAAAAGCGTCAAGCTCTTCGTCATCTGTTTCTATCTGCTGAATTATGTACTCTTTTCCCTCTTCAGCATTCAGTAAGTTCATTTTCATCCCTCGGTTCTTTTCACTGTGATTAGGCAAGGCTAACTTTTAAAAAAACAACAAATTAGCCTTCGCTAACTTCTGTATTATATTATCACCAACTATATAATTTGTCAATAGTTTTTTCAAAATTTTACCTTATTTCACTGTGATTTTTTAAGTTTTTCCCAAACAGACCTTGCAAATCGCCTTGTTTTATGTTATAATGTACAAAACTATAAGGAGGTGTTGCAAATGGGACTGCACGAATCAGCCGAAATGTATCTTGAAACCATATACGTTCTTTCCGAAAAGCTTGGAAACGTGAGAAGCATCGACGTTGCCGAGCATATGGGATATTCAAAGCCCAGTGTCAGCCGTGCTGTAGGCATTCTCAAGCGTAACGGACTTCTTTTGATGGCTAAGGACGGTACGCTCACCTTAACTAACGAAGGGCGTGTTACAGCTCAAAAAATATTTGAACGTCACACACTGCTGACTCAGTTTTTAGAGCATATTGGAGTTCCTGAGGATATTGCCTCGGATGATGCCTGTAAAATAGAACACGTCATAAGCGACGAAACAATATCGACAATAAAAAATTTCATAAAAAAGCGGTCAGCGACCGCCGGCGATGCTCGCCTATCGTAACCTTTGAGTAAACCATACAACGTAAAACGGCGAGGTTGATTTAATACTATTTCCTAGTAAATAAAAAAGCGGTCAGCGACCGCCGGCAAATCTCGCCTACCGTAACCATCAGGTATATCCCTACAATGCGAAACGGCGAGGCTGTTTTAATGCAATTTCCTAGTATATAAAAAATTGGGCGATGAATAAATCGCCCATATATTTTTACCAAAAGCCATTGACTTAAAATTTATTTTGTGATATACTAAGTCCTGCGAGTAGCGAGATGTGGCTCAGTTTGGTAGAGCGGTGCGTTCGGGACGCAGAGGCCGCAAGTTCGAATCTTGTCATCTCGACCAATAAAACAGAGCATCTTGTAGTGCTCTGTTTTTTTACGTTATATAGAATTTCTCGGCAAGTACGCAGAATTCACTTGGGCTGATATGAGGCAACTGCGGTGACGTTGCCTGCAGCTGCCGGCCGCTTTTTATTTTTGAAGTTTTAGTTTCAAAGTTCAACAATTGTTGAACTTTAGTTGAATAAGGGTTGACTTTTATAAGCTAGAATCAATACAGTGCTCAACCATACTGTCAACGAGGTATCTTATGAAAACAGGAGTTATTTTTTTCAAAGCTGTTCGAGGAGCTGTAAAGCTTTTCTATCCACATATAGAACTAATAGATTTTAACAGCCTTCCCAAAGAGCCTGTTATATTTGTAGGGAATCATGCCCAAATACACGGGCCTATCGCGTGCGAGCTGTATCTTCCGGATAACTGTTATACTTGGTGTGCCGGACAAATGATGGAGCTAAAGGAAGTACCGTCTTACGCTTACAGCGATTTTTGGTCTCAAAAGCCAAAATATCAACGTCCCTTTTTTAAATTGCTTTCGTACGTAATTGCACCGCTTTCCGTAGCGATATTCAACAATGCGCGAACAATTGCCGTACACAAAGATACACGAATACTGAGCACCTTCCGAGACACAGTAAACAAACTTCAGGAAGGTAAGAGTATTGTCATTTTTCCTGAGCATGATAAAAGCTTCAACAATATAATTTATGACTTTCAGGATAGATTCGTAGACGTTGCACGTACCTATTGCAACCGGTCCGAAAAAGAACTTAAATTTGTTCCGCTGTACATTGCTCCCAAGCTGAAAAAAATGTATTTTGGAAAGCCTGTCACCTTTTCGCCTCAAGCAGATCCACAGGAAGAACGTCAGCGAATATGTAAGCATCTTATGAATGAAATAACCAAAATTGCCACAGAATTACCACAGCACACAGTTATACCGTACCGAAATATTCCAAAAAAGGATTATCCGTCAAACAAAGTGGAGGTATTAAAAATTGAGAAAACCGATTATTGATTACCGTGAATTCAGGCTGTCAAAAATAAATGAACCGCGGTTTTCACACCTTAAGCTTTTATTGGGGTGGATAGGTTATTTTATTTTGTTTTTTCTCACAGAAAATCTCATCCCTGTCTCAAGCTGTCACGTAATACACAATCCCATTGACGATATTATACCTTTTCACGAGGGATTTCTTATTCCGTACGTTTTTTGGTATCTGTTAATAGTCGTCTCTCTTGGTTACTTCCTGCTATATAACGTGGACAGCTTTAAAAAGCTGCAAACTTATATTATCATTACTCAAATTATCGCAATGGCAGTTTACATTATATATCCAAGCTGCCAAAATTTGAGACCTGTAGAATTTCCGCGAGACAATTTTCTTACAGACTGTGTAAAGCTTCTATATTCGTTTGATACAAATACAGGAGTGTTCCCTTCCCTGCACTGCGCCTATTCGTTTGGTATTGCATCGGTGTGGCTGAAGGAGAAGAACGCATCAAAGCTTTGGAAAGCTTTTGTTGTGTTTGCTGTAATTTGTATATGCCTATCAACTATGTTTATAAAGCAACATTCAGCAAGCGACTTTTTCGCCGCCATCCCGGTAGGTATTATTGCAGAAATATTGGTATTCAAAAGTCCGTGGCTCCAAAAACAAAAATAAGAGTATCCCATAAACATCGTGGAGGCTGTAAAATAATTACAGCCCCCACTTTTTATATTGTAGGAAATTGCATTAAAACATCCTCGCCGTCTTACGTTGTTGGGTTATATTCAAATGTTACGATAGGTGAAAATTGCCGGCGGAGGCTCTTAGCTTTTCTATCCAAGTAATACGTCAAAAACCAACATAAGCAAAAATCCTGCTATGAGCGAATATGTAGCTCCCCTCTCACAGCCGTGCGCATGAGTTTCAGGAATCATTTCATCACTGACTACGTATAACATAGTTCCTCCTGCAAATGCAAGTGCAAACGGCAAAATTGCAGTTGAAACGCTCACCGCAAAATATCCGACAAGTGTTCCAACTACTTCAATCACACCAGTAAACGCCGCAATTGCAAAAGTTTTTCCACTGCTAATACCCGTAGCAAGCATCGGTCCTATTATTACCATACCCTCCGGTATATTCTGCAAAGCTATACCCAAAGCTATAGTCATAGCCTCTGCAGTATTCCCTGTTCCAAATCCTACGCCGGCGGCTATTCCTTCCGGCAGATTATGAATTGCTATGGCAATAACAAACAGTAACACTCGGCTGAGCTGTTCGTTTTTTCGTGGATGTGCTTCCTCTCCCGATGCAGTACCCACCAGCTTGTGCAAATGAGGTACCAGCTTATCGATAAGATTGACGCACAGAGCACCGCAGAATACTCCTGCCACCGTTACGACAAGAGACAGCTTGCCTCCATATTCAAGCGAAGGGAGTATCAAACCGATAACAGCGGCAGCGAGCATAACTCCCGCCGCAAAGGAAAGTACTACGTCGCTGAATTTATGTGTCGTATTCTTAAACACCACTCCAAGAAGCGCACCTATAACCGTAGCGCCTCCAACACCAAGAGCCGTAAGCAACACCATTTCCATAGCAATAACCTTTTCTTTCACATTTTTTGCATATTATACCACATAACAAAAAATATATCAACAGGCTAATGAAATTTTGCAATATGCGAAACAGCCTTTAATACCTTTTCGCATTCGGATAGAGTGTTAAAATATCCCACGCTCAACCGAAGTGCTCCGTCATAGCCGTCATTGCCGTTTTTTAACAGCTTGTGCGCTAAAGGTGCACAGTGATACCCCGCTCTGAGTGCTATGTTTTCGCGGTCCAACATATCAGCTCCCTTTGCCAAAGATATGGATGTAAAATTAAAAAGAACAATAGATTTAGCATTGACCTCAGCATTATATACCTTAATTCCGTGTATGGACGAAAGACCGTCCACAAGTCTTGAGCGAAGCAATTTCTCCCTGTAGCCTATTTCTTCCACGCCAACGCGAAGAAGGTACTCGGAACCCGCCTTCATTGATACTATCCCGGGCATTCCCACAGTACCGGCTTCAAGCCTTTCGGGAAGCTCCGTCGGCATTTTTCTGTCAAGAGAATATATACCGCTTCCACCCGATATCAGCGGTGATATGTCAACCCCAATACCATCGCGTATTGCCAGGAATCCCGTTCCCATTATACCGTAAAGTCCTTTATGACCCGATGATGCAAGAATATCTATGTCAAGCTTCTCCATATTTATATCACAGCTTCCGATTCCTTGTGACCCGTCAACAATAAGAATAATTCCGTTTTTACGGCATATATCGGACAACTGCTTCACGGGAAGCTGTTTACCTGTAACGTTTGAAGTATGGGTCAGTACCAAAACATCCACCTTTTGAGCCTTCACGAGCTTTTCAAAGGATGAAATTATCACGCTGTCTCGAAGAAGATCCGTGTCAAGCATCTTCAAGTTTACACAATTTTCCTCCAAGGCATACAAAGGCCGTAAAACAGAATTATGAGCAAAGCTGTCAAATGCTACTGTCATGCCGCTTTTTATTACTCCGTGAAGTGCAATATTGAGTGCATACGTTGCATTGTATGTAAATATAATATTTTCGGGGGAAGCTCCGACCAAATCAGCAACCGAACACCGCGCTTCAAAAAGAGTGTCCGAGACTTTCAGCGCATCCCGAAACGTGCTTCTGCCCGGATTAGCAAAGCACTCTGTCAACGACTTTTTCGCTGCTCTTGTGACTTCGCGTGGTTTGGGGTAGGATGTGGCACTGTTATCCATATATATCAACAACGTCACCTCCTTTACAAAATTTTAACAGAGGAAGCTCTGAGTAATAGGGTGACCTCTTCTTTTTTTCTGCCCTTCACGTGTATACCGTAGCTACAGCCTCTTGAAGATGACGGCTTTTTACCGACTGTTGACACTATTCCTTTCTCTTGCAGAAGCTTTTGGGCCTTGTGAGCTTGGGTTATGGAACCGAGCTCAAGAAAATAACTGTTTTGTTCTGCCACCTTTTCACCTCCCCTTTCGGTGTTATAATATGCCAAAAAAATAAAGAAGTTAAAGCCTTGAAAAAACATGAAAAAAATAATTTGTTTTTTTGACAAAAAAACATTTACAAAATGGCACAAAATATGTTATGATTTATAATGAATAATAATATATCCGAAGGGAGCTTGACAATGAGTGCAGTAAAGGATTTCTTTGCTTACATTTTCAACCAATTCAGGACAGTTGGTTTAAACGACATCGTAGATATTCTTGTAGTTTCGGTACTCTTCTACTATCTTATCGTTTTTATCCGTGACAGAAGAGCGGGAAAACTGGCAGTAGGTATACTGTTGCTGTTTACTGTTCTTGGAATAAGCTCACTTTTCAAGTTCAACGTACTCACGTATATTCTGAAGAACATCGTCCAGGTAGGACTTTTGGCTATATTCATTATTTTCCAACCCGAGATACGTTCTATGCTAGAAGAGGTGGGAAATGAATCTGTGAAGAACCTGAATCTGCGCGAATCGGGTGATGAGACACAGACAAAGAAAACCGTTGAAACGCTTTGCAATCTGGCTCAAGACCTGTCGGCTACCAAGACAGGTGCTCTGATCGTAATAGAACGAGGCACAAAGCTGGGAGATATCATAAAAACAGGCGTTACAGTTAATGCCGACGTTAATATATTCCTTCTCAAAAATATTTTCTTCAATAAAGCACCGCTTCACGACGGTGCGGTAATCATCCGTGACAACCGAGTGCACGCTTGCGGATGCTTTCTGCCCCTCTCCTACAATACAAACATAATCAGAAACGTAGGAACTCGTCACCGTGCCGCAATAGGTATGAGTGAAAACAGCGACGCCCTCGTACTTATAGTTTCCGAGGAAACAGGTAATATTTCTATTGCTGAAGGCGGACAGCTGGTACGCGACTATAACTATGACACTTTAAAAGAAAGGCTCGAACAGGAGCTGATAGGAGAAGAAGCCCCTGTAAGAAAGAAAATAAAATTCCCAAAACTCAAGGAAGGAGATAAATAGCAATGGAAGAAAACAACAAAAAAGCGAACAGTATCTTTAACAAATCCTTAGCTTTGAGAGTTGTCTCTTTGCTGTGTGCACTTCTCCTTTGGTTTTACGTTTCAGAGGTAGAAAGTCCAACGTCAGAAAAAAGCGTTGATGCAGTAGCTATCACTCTGAGAAATAAAGACATTATGATGTCAGAAACAGGACTTTCGGTAATTTCCAATGCTGTATACGAAACAAACATTGTTCTTTCCGGAAAAAAGAGCACTCTGAACAAAATAGACTACGAAGATATCACAGCAACGGTTGATATGTCAAAACTGACAGAACCGGGAACTCACGAATTACCAATCACCGTAGTTGCCCCTGCCGGTACAAGAGTAGTTTCCACTAACCCACGGTATATTACTGTGGCAATAGATAAAACCGTAGCAAAGTCCTTTGATATTGAGACTGACATATATTACAGCACTACACACGAAATAGGCGACTGCGTGATTACGGATGCTCAGGAAAAGGCATTGACCAAAGTCACCGTAAGCGGTCCTGCCACAGAAGTAGAACGAATCAATCGCGTAGTAGCAAAGGTAGATTTCGGAGCTATCAACTCAAGCGTTGAAGCTAAGACAAATCTAGTATGTCTTGACATTAACAACGAAGAAATGTCGGAAGCAAGCATTAGGCTCACTCCGCAATCCGTTGTTATAAAACAGCCTGTGTATATGACAAAAACTCTGCCGCTTACTACTTCTCAGGCAAACAATACGTTCTCCGATTCACAAATAAGCTTTAAAGTGAAACCGTCTACTGTTGAAGTTAAGGGCGACCCCAAGATAATGGAGGAGCTGACGGAAATAACGCTTGACCCCATAAACGAGCAAACTGTAATAGGAGAAGCTTTGACAAATACCGTAAACTCGCTTATTAAGCTTCCCGAAGGCGTGAAATTGGAGGGAATGCAGAATACGGCTACCATTACAGTGAACGTTAAAAACGTAAAAAAACAAAACATTTCCATAACTCCCGAGAACATAAAATTAATTAACAAACCGGATTTCCTTGATATACAGTTCGGAGACATTGATTGGTCTTTGCTCATAATAAACGCCTCGGATAAAGCAATAACACTGGACGATATAGTGTTGGAGCTCGACCTTACAAACTATATATCAAACGGTATATACACTGTAAATATCAACCCTAAATTCAAGGAAGATCTGCCTTATGCATACTTTGTTTATGAATCGGGATATTCGGTAAGCTTTGAACTAACAGAAAAAGCAGGTGAGTAAAAATAGAGCTTTTGGTAAAAAACATACAATGCTCTTGCGACAGGTCGGAGAGTGAAGCTATAGCTTCCACTCTCCGTTCCTTCGGTATAGAGTACAAATCCTTCTCGGTATATAAAAAATCGGTAGACGCCAGACGTAAAAACGATATCAAATTTGTTGTTACTGCCCTTGTAAACGTGGAAGACGGCACAAAAATCAAACCTAACCCCAATATAACCATCTTTGAAAACGAAGCTTATCCGGATAATAAGCTTAACGTCCCTGTCCCAAAAAATAAGCTTCATCCGGTTGTGATAGGTTTTGGTCCGTGTGGAATGTTCTGCGCTCTGCTTCTTGCAAGGCAAGGCTATGAGCCTATCGTTTTTGAACAGGGAGAAAAAATTGAAAGACGTGCCGAAAGTGTAGCCAGATATCTTAGTACAGGAGAACTTAATACACTGTCCAACATTCAATTCGGTGAAGGCGGTGCAGGTGCCTTTTCCGACGGTAAGCTTATTACAAGAGTAAACGATAAAAGAACGTCGTTTATTTTAAAAACGTTGCACGAGCACGGAGCACCGGGGGAAATTCTCACGCAAGCAAAGCCTCACGTGGGAACAGATTTATTGAGAAACGTAGTAAAAAATATAAGAGAGGAAATAATATCTCTTGGAGGTCAGGTGAACTTCTCGAGTAAAATGACCGACATTAAACCTCTCCCCGACGGTGTGGAAGCTGAGATAAACGGAAAAGACAGAATTTTTGCGCCTGCACTTTTTCTCGCCACCGGTCACAGCTCACATGACACTTATAGAATGCTGTTAGAAAAAGGCTTTGACATAAAAGGCAAGGATTTCTCCGTAGGTGTGAGAATAGAGCATAAACGTGCTGACGTGGAATACTCAATGTACGGTAAAGCAGCTCACAAGCTTCCTGCCGCAGAATATTCCGTGTCACACAGAGAAGGAAATCGCGGAGTATACTCGTTTTGTATGTGTCCCGGAGGACTTGTTATGGCTTCTGCATCGGATGCCGAATCCATAGTAACCAACGGTATGAGTTATCACAGCCGTGACGAAGTGAATTCCAATGCGGCATTGGCTGTATCCGTACTTGCATCCGACTACGGTAACAGCGCTTTGGGAGCAATAGAGTATCAAAGAAATATAGAACGTGCGGCATGGAAAGTAGCCGGTGATAACCGTGCGCCCGCTCAGACGGTGGGAGATTTTCTTGAATCCAAAAGCACAGCTTCTTTTGGAAAAATTGAGCCTTCTTATCCTCATGGAGTTATTGGATGCGATCTTCATTCCGTTTTGCCAAATAACGTATCATCACTTTTGAAAACAGGACTTCGCCGATTTGCAGGAAAGCACTCCTTTTTTGCTGATACTTCTGCTGTGCTGACGGGAGTGGAAACACGCACTTCATCACCTGTTCGTATTGCAAGAGGTGACACGCTTGAGGCTATAGGATTCAGCGGAATATATCCTTGCGGTGAAGGTGCAGGCTGGGCAGGTGGCATTACAAGTGCGGCTCTTGACGGATTAAGAGTTGCTGAAAGCTATATACTTGGAGAAAAATATGTTAAGTGAAGGTTTTGTTTTAAAGGTTGATGGAGAATTTGCTACAGTTGGTGTAAAAAGGCATACAGCCTGTGATACCTGCCGTGCGAATTGCGGAGGTCATTGCGACAAGGCATCGACAGTGGAAACAGTTGTAAGGAATACTCTTGGAGCAAAACAGGGTGACAGGGTAAGACTTTATTCACGCACGTCTACTGTAATGGGATTCGCTGTAATTGTATTTATTTTGCCCTTGATTGCGGCAATAGCGGGATACATTATACCTCAATTATTAGGCGCAACCGTTACGGTAAACGCCATTGTATCGGCTGCTTTTTTTCTTTTGACATACGTTGTTATCTGGCGTATATACGGCAAGAAAAACAGCTACGAAACTATAGAGATGTACGAAATTTTGGAGAAACAAAATGACTGAATTCGAAGAAATAATACTCAAATCACTTGAAGGTTGGAATGTAGCTCACAAGGTATATCGTCACAGTGCACGTTTTACCGTTGAAGAAAAAGCCCAGCTTGACCGTGAGCTTGGAATAAGTGCAAGGCACTGTAAAAACATTTTTTTGACCGACAGAAAAAAATCCTGCTTCTATCTCCTTGTTATGCCATTTGAAAAGACCTTCAGAACATCAGAAGTATCAAAAGAGCTTGGCACGTCAAGATTAAGTTTCGCAAGCGAGGAGCTTCTTTTTGAAAAACTGCGTTGCACGTCGGGTCACCTAAGCTCGTTGAGTCTTATTTTTGATGGAAACGAAGAGGTTGGTATTGCCATTGACAAGGAGCTGTTAAGCTGTGAAGAGCTATGCTTTCACCCAAACGTTGACACTACAACGGTGACAATGAAAACCAAGGACTACATAAATATATTTTTGCCTAAGCTGCGTAAAACACCTGCAATTGTAACAGTAACAGATAAAAGTGAATAGTATAACAAAGGGTGTTATATATGAATAAAAAAAACTCCGACTACGTCGGAGTCTTTTTTTCGGTCTATCTGTGGCTGAAAGAAGGCAAATGCAATCATTATGAAAGGAATACCGATTTTCTTGCATCAATCGGGATTCCTGAAAAAAGGCAGATATACGTATCCAAAATTACTCCTACGGTAATTGCAATCATAAGCGAAGAAGAATTGAACAAAGCAAAAGCAGATGTTCGGCTTTCCGACTGGTCAATTTACGACTTTGAAGAGCCCGAAAATGCTCGTGAGGACATATTGCTGACGCAAATCGGTGCTGACAGCACGAGGGGAACGATCAGTATGGGATACACGGGAAAAGGTATCAAGGTAGGTGTTATTGCTGCCGAAAACTATATTTTCGACAAAAATGCATTGAGCTTGATAGGAGCCAACGTAACGGTTTTACCATCGGTTTTGCCGCCCAAAACAAATACTCATCCTACGGCTGTGGTATCGCAAATTGTGGGGCAAAAGGTGAACGTCGCAAACACGGAGTTTTCAGGTGTGGTAAGTGACGCCGACCTTTTTTTTGCTTCGGCAAAAACTTCAAAAAACGTTTTCTCGGCAATAGAAGAAATGGCAGAACTTGGTGTCAAGGTAATTAATTACAGTGCAGGAATTGTAAAAGGTGAGTATTCGGACTTTGACAGGCAAATAGACAGGCTCACAAAAGCAGGAAACTTCCTTTTTGTGACGGTATCCGGAAACACAAGAAATATGACCAGTCCGGGAAGAACGCAAAACGGTGTTGCTGTAGGAAACCTTGTTACGAAAGACTACCCGAACACACCTCTTGTTCAGCCTTGGAACGTATGGTGTCAGAGTGAGGAATCCTGCTCGGGCTACAACGACAGCGGTGTACACAAGCCAGACCTTGTTGCGCCTGGAGCATGGATAGGTTATGCCGAAAACGAAAACAGTGTTAATTTCAACAATTTCGGAACAAGCTTTGCTTGTCCTTGGGTGAGCGGAATTGCGGTTGCAGTCATTCAGGCATTGAACAGAGAGCACTCGTATTTGAGTGTAAAGGCAATACTCTTAATGTCGTGTAACCCTCAAGCTGTATCAGACAGTGAAAATCCCTTTATAACCGAACATATACGTCTCAGAAGCGGCTACGGCATGCTTGACGGCATTAGGGCAGTAGAAATCGCCCAAAAGTGTGAAATTTATGAAAGCCGTCTGGACGGCGAGTATAACGTAGAAATTGAAGGCGGTAATCTGAAAATAATGCTTGTCTTTGAAAAAGGAGAAGGGAGCGTTACTGTAACACTCGATGGCGACAGCTTTGATACAGGTGAACAAAACACACTACTCATAGAAAAGCGGCTAGCAGCCACTGACAATGCTCGCCTATCACAAGCCATACCTACAATCAAAAAAACAAAATGGCGAGAGCCTAATTACCGAGAAAATTCTTATAAAGTAGAAAAACGCTCAAAGGAAAGCGTTTATCCTTTGAGCGTTATAGGTATAGGCGGAAGGTTTTCACTTGTGATTTTTAGGAGCTTTTAAGCTCCAGTTTTTCAATCCTGTGTTCACACACCTTGTTTCTCAATTCCAAGCCCGTTACTCTTTCCACAAGATTATTGTGCTTATCTACCTTCTCTTCAAGCTTGGTGAGTCTGTATTTCACCATTTTTTGTGATGACAAAATACCTCCGAAGGTGCCTACTGCAGTACCAATAAGGCTGAGCAGTGCAACTGTAACAGCATCACTGAGGAGCATCGGCATCTCTCCTCTCTTCCCTTGCAACGTCAATTGACGTTTCAGCAAAAATATAGGCGATAAGAGTACCGCATGCCGTTATAAGAGCTGTAACTGTAGCAATATCACTTTCCGGCATTTTTATAAGAACAAGCACAGGCGCTATAACACCTGCCATTCCTGCCCAGAATTTACGCGATGTGAATTTCTTCAATACTGTTGTCATTGTTTTTCTCCTTTTCAATCTTTTCAAGTCTTTGGGTTATTGTTTCCAACGTTTTAAAAACGTTCTTTTGACAATTAATCTTCATCTTTCCGTCGTATTTTATCACGTTTGGAAAAGTTATCGGTACAGGTTCTATACTGCCCTCAATTTCTTCTGTGGGGATTTGTTTGGGATATATTAGAGTAAGGGGGTACTCTGACAGCTTTTGCACGAGTGCGTCAACGTCGGGGTATTCATTGACGTTAAGGTCCAAAAACACATATTCGCCGCTTATCCACACACTGTCTTTGAGGGCATCTGCACCGTATGAGAAGGAAGAAGACATCCCATCCATACTATTATACAACGGCAAATCCGATAAAAGAGGTGCTACGTACATTATACGTTCCCCTTCTCCGTCATCACATATAATAGATGCAGTTTTATCAATGGTGTATTGAGAAACACGTCTGGTCACCGTAATACTGCCGTTGGATGAAACAGTAAGCTCATCTCTCACGTTCCCTGCGCTATACAAAGGCTTGGAAACAGGTATATCAAATTTCGTGTTTCCAATGGTAAATGTAACAAAACCGTCATTGCCAACACCGTAAAGTCTGCCGTCGATAAGCTTTGTATTTCCATAGAGGGTGATACTGTCGAAAATGGCACAGCTATCAAATGCGTCAAGCTCTTCTTCTCCTTCAGCTTCTACAAAAATACATCCTGAATCAACACGTTCTCTTTCCTCAAGAAAGTTAAGCCTTGTTTCTATGTCCGCAAACCTTTTGACACGTTCAGATTCGCAAAGCGCTCGCAGGTTTTCTGCCGCCATACGTCTTGCTTCTGCGGCTTCACGCTCGGTTTCACTTGCTCTTCTGGAAGCTTCTGCCTCGTCTCTTCGACTCTCTGAAAACATCCTTGTCTTTTCTCTGTTTTCACGTCGGGACTCCGAAACCTTCAAGCTTCCGTTGATATCGGATAACATAGAGCTGATGTTCATAATATCTCTGTATGAAACGCCGACAGCATCAAGAATGCAGGATACCTCCTCCAAAATTTTTTGTGCTTTTCTTTCTGATTCAAGTGCCAAAGCAGAAAACTTTTCAGCTTCAGATTTCAGCTTTTGACTTTTTTCAAGGCATTCAAGACTTACTTTTTTTGCGTCTTCTGCTGCTTTTTTGTGGGCCGTTACCTCCTTAACGTATTTCACGTAGGCGTCATTAGTAACAGACGGTGTTCTGCCGCAATCAAGTGCCTCTTCAACCTCAAAATAAGCAATTGACGTAGTAAGTATTATTTGCTCTGACACACCGATCACTCCCACTGAAGCCTTACCTTTTACAAGCACCTCGTTGGGAATATAGTAGATCTTACTGTCTTCAACTTGTGGAACGTCATACACGTTGATGCCGTTGTCTGCAGTAAATCTGACAGTTTTTACAAGCCCTTTCCAACTATCGTCGCAGTTAAGCTGAAAGGTTGCGTAATTAACTGCTCCCTCGGCAATAACGTCTTTATCCAAAACAAGTTTTTGTTTTGTTACGGTTAATTTCATTTTCATCCCTTCCTTCACTTAATATAATATACTGACATAGCATGACATACAATGACATCTTTATGTTGATTTTAAAGTTTTTTTGTGTTATACTCTTTATACTATGAAAAATATTATTGAATTACTTAAAGATTCCACGTGTATGTGGGATGAACTAAAAAAAGACAAAAAGCCCGTTGTCCTGTACGGAATGGGCGACGGTGCTGTAAAGCTGCTGTCAATACTTGACAGTCTTGATATAAAATGCTCAGGTATATTTGCAAGTGACGATTTTGTAAGATATCAAAGCTTTATGGGATATACCGTAAAAAAGCTGTCAGACCTTGAAAATGAGCTTGGTGACTTCACCGTACTATCTGCTTTTGCCACAAGATTGGATGACGTTATCGAAAATTTTTACCGAGTCTCTTCCCGTCACAAGCTGAAGATTCCCGATATAAACGTCTCACGGGACCACCTTGAACTGTTTGACGCTGCCTTTGTAGAAAAAAACGCCAAAAGATTGGAAAGTGTTTACTCGGCACTTGACAGCGTTGGCAAAGCTTTTTTTGAAGAATTGGTTCTATATAAATACACGGGAGAAATGTGTCATCTTGAAAAAATTGAAACGTTAAGAAAAAGCTCCTGTCTTCCTTATGACAAATCACTTGTCAAAAGCTTCGCCGATTTCGGAGCATATACGGGTGACACCATACTTGAAGCAAAATCTCTTTATCCCCAGCTTGAAAAAATTGCAGGCTATGAGCCGGACCCCAAAACCTTTAAAAAGCTTGAAGCAAATACAAAAGGTTTTGACTGTCACCTATTCAATGCTCTTGTATGGGATACAGAAACAGAGCTTGTGCTTCGCTCCGGCGGTGCAATGAATACAATAATCGAGAAAAACGTATTGATGACCGAAAACCTTCAAAAGAAGAAGTGCACCTCTGTTGTGGCACTTACAGGTGACGGCTCGCTCCCTTTTGTGCCCGACCTGATAAAAATGGACGTGGAAGGCTGTGAAGCAAAGGCTATATCCGGATGCTCAAGAATCATATCGAATGGTAAACCGATATTAAAAATTTCCATATATCACAACCATCGTGACCTATTCGAGATATACGAAAAAATCGCTTCCTTAAATTCCGGTTATAACTACACTATCAGGCAAAAGTGCCGTTATATTCCGGCATGGGATATAGAACTTATAGCATATTAAAAAAGCGGTCAGCGACCGCTGGCAATGCTCGCCTATCGTAACTTTTGAGTATAGCCCTACAACGTAAAACGGCGAGGTTGATTTAATGCAATTTCCTACTATATAAAAAGCGGCTAGCAGCCGCTGGCAATGCTCGCCTATCGTAACTTTTGAGTATAGCCCTACAACGTAAAACGGCGAGGTTGATTTAACGCAATTTCCTAGTATATAAAAAGCGGTCAGCGACCGCTGGCAATTCTCGCCTATCCCCAGCTTTGCATACGTTCAAAAAAGCGAAACGGCGAGGTTGACTTAATGCAATTTCCTAGCATATAAAAAAGGATGTTAAAAACTCTGCTTG
>JAZSDT010000139.1:0-2775 GCA_045531285.1 Eubacteriales bacterium | reverse complement strand
ATGGTATAACAGAGCGTGTGATTAACACTGACTATAAAGTTTTTTGTTACGGTAAATCCAAACGGTAAATAAGAATTGTAGGGAGACAAAATGAAAAAGAAAATGATTTTGACGACCGTAATCCTGCTTATCGGATTTGCAATTTTCTTACCGATTTTCATCCTGACAAACAACGCCGTTATTGAAGTCGTTACAATTACTGTCGGAGTTACGCTTTATCACTTCGCGATGAGGCTCGCGGTCGGAACGGTTGTGAATCTGATTATGAAGAATAAAGCAAATTATGAAAGCGCGTGGTTTCGTGAAAGGCGCTTTGAAAAAAAGCTATATAATCTGCTCGGCGTACGGTCGTGGAAAAAACATATTCCGACATACGATCCGGACACTTTTGATACAAACAAAAAAACAATTAAAGAAATTGTAGGCGCGACCTGCCAAGCCGAAATCGTACACGAGATCATTATGATGCTCAGTTTTTTGCCGATAGCCGTAATACCTTTTTTGGGCGGAGCAGCGGCAATTTTAACAACATCCTTCTTATCGATGCTAATTGATTCTGTGTTTGTAATACTTCAGCGCTACAATAGACCGAAGCTTGTCAGAGTGATGGAGCGCTTTAATAAACTAAGATAATTAACAAAGTCCGTTTTGTCTAACATATTAAAAAGAAAGAGTGAGGGAAAAGACTGAACTGAACCCAAGCCAATAGACACGAAATAAAAAGACATTTCGTAGAATAGCTTTGCTTTGCTCTTAAAAGCTCTTTGTTTCTTGAAACTGACATCGTTTTTCATACGGTGTCAGTTTCGTTTTTAGTTGGATGCGTTCGTAATTGTAGAAATGAATGTATCCACCAAGGAGGAGGCGCCCCCCCCCCTTGGTCGCCGGCGTGTATCGATGAAGCCACTCGGATTTGAGTGTGCTAAAGAAATTTTCAGCGCAAGCGTTATCCAATGGTGTTCCTGGACTTGACATTGACGGAATTATGTGATAAGATTTTGTTAGCTTAAAATACCCCTCTGAAGTGTATTGAAAGCCTTGGTCACTGTGGAGCTGCAACTCTGCGGTGACCTCTCTTTTTGCTGCTTTTAGGGTTTCAAAAACGAGATTATTGTTGTTTTCTGTTCCCACCTTGTAAGCAACAACAAAATTGTCATATAAATCTTTAATTACCGAAAGATAAACAAATCCTTCTTTCGTTGGTATGTAAGATATATCCGTGCACCATTTAAGATTGGGACGCTCAGCATAGAAATTGCGTTCAAGCAGATTGGTATATTTGTGTATGCTCTCACAGGTTTGTACCCACTTGCGTTTTCTGCGAGATTTGGAAAGCAAATTATACTTATTCATTACACGGAGCACGGCTTTATGGTTCATTACGAGTCCATATTCACGCAACAACCATATTTGAACACGGCGGTAACCGTATGTCTGACGGGTTTTCTTTTGACATTGTTGTATTAGTTCGCCTATCTGCTTATCCGGATCTTCTTTATACATTTTCTTTGTCCAAGCATAATAACCACTACGAGATACGCCAAAGAAAACGCACATATCTCTCACGTTATATTTATCTTTGAAACGATGAATTACTCTGTATTTTACGTTCGCGCTCACTTCCTTTCCAATTCTCGAAGAAAATTTCGTAATAGCTCGTTTTCCATTTCAAGGCGTTTTACTTTCTTCTCTAAATCTTCGGGTTTGTTTGTTGGACGTCCGCGTTTTAATGGCGTTTTCATTCGTGTATTCACCCTACTAACTTGTCCACACCAAGCGCCTACTGAATACACACTCACATTATATTTTCGTGCTATTTGCCTTAAAGACAAACCCGCCTCTCGTTCCTTTAGTATTTTCTCTTTTAATTCACTTGGATAATCCTTTAATCCTTTTGTTCTTGGCATAAAAAACCTCCTGCAGTAGATATTTCTATTCTACTACAAGAGGTTTTTTATTTCAATGTCCGTTTTTACGGGTTCAGTTCACGAGATCAACGTTTGCTTTGTTAGAGGCTTGACCGTAGAAGAGCGAGCTCTTGTTACCATCGGGATCAACCTTGAACGTGACGTTATCGAAGGTGACATCAAAGACCTTCTCTTTTGCAGAAGCGTTCTGCGCGCCGCATACGTTACCGTTGCTTTGGATAATCGTACCGTTTTTAACGGTCAGAATGGTTTTGTAATCACCCGTGTAATTTGCATCTGCGCCAATCTCGAAGAGCGACGTCGATTTTGCGGTAAGAGTTTTACCGTTCATATCCAAGAGGACTGAGCCGTTCATATAGCAAAGCCAGTTGTAGCTCTGAGCGTAAACGGTGACCTCACGATCCTTCTGCATCAAAATCTGTACCGAAGAGCCGGGATTTTCCGCAAGCGTTTCGCGTACAAGAGTAAGTGTGTCCTTCCAAGTATCCTTACCGCCGAGACAAACACCGTTTTTGAATACTACGAAGGTGTTATCCTTGTAGTTATCCGGAGCAGGTCCGTATGCCGTCGAATATTCTGCTTTCTCCACGGCATACACCGCATAACCGTCCAGCGTTCTCTCCTTCTTCAGCATGGAATACACTCCGTCCAACTTAAGGGAAGGCGTCGGAGGCACGATGCATGACGATAGCTGTAATGTTAAACATTTGCCGTCGCCGTTCGCAATAACCTCAATCAACGTATCGGAGAAGTCGATGAACGCCAAAGAATCAAATCTGACGCAACCTCCGACAACGGTATATTCCAACGAGAGATCATTCTCTCCGCCGGTAAAAATCTGAACGCC
>JAZSDT010000101.1:0-10726 GCA_045531285.1 Eubacteriales bacterium | reverse complement strand
CGAATGAATAATTAATAATGAATGATGAATAATTGCGGTTGAAAATCGCCACAAGCGATTTTCTTCATTAATTATTCATTATTCAATATTCATTAGCGTAGCGTTTTCATTATTCATTACTTTGCACTGCAAAGTCATTATATCATATACTCTTGTCTGTTTCAAGAAAAAAGATAGCTAACAGAACTTGAATTAATAAAATTGTGGTTGATTATTTGAAATATTTGTGATATCATATAACGAATGGAGGGTGATACTATGAATAATACACGCATAAAAGCAAGTTCCGACTATGCTTTTAACTATACCGAGCATCTTGTAAAAAGACAGCTTGACGGCAAGCTTATAGCAGCCAGGATTGCAATAATACTTTTTGCCGCGGTTCTTTTCGGCGGAGTTATATTTCTTATGTTCGGACCTATCAAGATACCTCACGTTGCAGTGGTTGCAGTGGTGCTTATTGTATACGTTTCAATACTTCTGTGGGGATTTACCTCAATCGAATACGAATATCTGATAGTATCCGGTGTTATGTCGATGGACAAAATAATAGCCGGTAAGAAAAGACGCCAAATGGTAGAATTCAAGGTGTCCTCCGCAGAAAAAATAATCCCCTTAAAGGATGCACGTCTTGACGGAGCGGACGTTATATACGGTGTTACGTCTCACGATGCCGAGGATGCCTACTGTGCAATTTTCACCTCAGAAAAGGGTGAAAAGAAGGCACTTGTATTCAACGCAACGAAAAAATCTCTCGATATGCTCCGCTATTACAATAAAAACTGTATAATTGCCGACAACATAAAGTAATAAATTACAAATATCCGAATAAGCTTTTTACAAAGGAGTGACTTTTGTGAAAAGGCTGTTGACGGTGTTTTTGTGTGTTTTTCTGGTTTCCTGCAGTGTCGAAAACGAGAATAAGGACTATTTTCTCACGCCTCGGACTCTGCACGTAACCTTTGAGGACCAAGGCGTCAGTATATTGGGAAGGCTGGAAACCTCAACGAAGGGGCTGACCTTTTATCCGGACAATGCCCAAGGGCTCTGCATCTGTCTGACTAATGACGGTGGACATGTGAGCTATAACGGTATTGAATTTGGTGGCAGTGTAGCCGAAGCGTCGAGGCTGATGCCGTTGTACCAAGCGTTGACCAAAGGCAGTCTTGTGCTGACAAAGGACGGCGTTGCAAAAGGAAACGGCTTTAAACTAACAGTACATAAGGAAATAAACAATGAAGAATAAAAGATGCTATGCAAAAATATCTCTGAGCAATCTTCTCCACAACTTTGAATGCATAAAGGACCTTTTGCCCGAGGGCTGTGAAACGATTCCCATAATCAAAGCAAACGCATATTCCCACGGAGCAATTGAGCTTGCCCGTGCTTTATCGGGAAAGGTAAGCACCTTTGCCGTAGCCGAAATGGACGAAGCACTGACTTTGAGAGAAAACGGAATAAAAAACGGGCTTCTCATACTGGGATACACCGACCCTGCTTTTGCAACGGTTCTTGCCGACAGCAATATAACCCAGACGGTAATGAGTTTGGAGTACGCAAAAGAGCTGTCAAAGAGACTTGGCGGGCTGTCCCTTGACGTACACGTTAAGCTTGATACGGGAATGCACCGATTCGGCTTTGATGCAGTAGACGGCACTGCAGTTGAGGATATAGCCGCACTGACAAAGCTTCCGGGAATATCCATCAAGGGTATTTTCAGCCACTTTGCCGAAAGCGATGACCTTAGCTCAGGCTATACAGACCTTCAGCTTTCGAGATTTAATAAGACAGTCAAGGAGCTGAACGACTGCGGAATCGACACCGGAAAAGCCCACGTAGCAAACTCGGCGGCTGTGCTGTCGAGAAGCGATGCTTTGATGGATGCTGTAAGACCGGGAATCATTCTCTACGGTGCATATCCGTCAAAGGATATAAAGGAAAAATATCTTTTGGAGCATCCCGATATGCCTCTCAGGGAGGTAATGACGCTGTGTGCCAAGGTAGGACAGGTCATGAAGGTGAAAAAGGGAGAGACCGTAGGGTATTGCAGAAATCACACCTTTGAGCGTGACTCGGTTATTGCCACAGTCACGGCAGGCTATGCCGACGGTATTCCACGCTCGCTGTCAAATAAGGGCAGAGTAATGATAAACGGTGAGACCTTCAGTATCGTGGGCAACGTGTGTATGGATCTTCTCATGGTTGATATCACCGATGCACACTGTGACGTTTCATCGGGTGATGAGGTAACCTTCTGGGGCTGTGACAGTATTTCAATTGAAGAATACGCAGAGCTTTCGGGTGAGATATGCTATGAACTTTATACGGGCATATCCCCCAGAGTAACGAGAATATACGAATAAAGTGGTCTGCGACCACCGGCAATGCTCGCCTATCCCAAGCTTTGAATATATCCCTACAACGTAAAACGGCGAGGGCGTAATAATTGAGAATTTTCCTATAAAGTAAAAAGCGGTCAGCGACCACCGGCAATGCTCACCTATCCCAAACTTTGAATATATCCCTACAACGTAAAACGGCGAGGGCGTAATAATTGAGAATTTTCCTATAAAGTAAAAAGCGGTCAGCGACCGCTTTTTTGATTTTATTACCCCCTCGGTGTTTCGCTTTTTTGAATGTTTGAAATATGCGAAGGCTCTCCGCCTTTGTTAAATTTTTATAAAGTAAGGTAAATAAATATTGTAAACTATGTGTTTTTTTGGTATAATACTAAAACAGTAAATTTTTAGGAGGATATTATAATTGTCACCACACAGTTTAACGAAAGAAGAATTACTGAAAAATCTGGGCACCGATGAAAAGAACGGTCTTAATGAGAGCCTTGTCGGTAAGCTGAGAGAAAAGCACGGAGAAAACAAACTTAAGGAAAAAAAGAGAAAAACACTTCTCCAAAGATTCGGTGAGCAATTTAAGGACGTAATGATACTTATTTTGCTTGTTGCGGCGTTTATTTCCTTTGTAGTAGCATGTATTGAAAGAGAACCAAAGGAGTTCTTCGAGCCTATACTCATTCTTCTCATTGTAGTACTTAACGCAATAATGGGTGTAATGCAGGAAAGCAAGGCACAAAAGGCGCTGGACGCTCTAAAAAACCTGTCCGCACCTCACGCAAGAGTTATCCGCGAGGGTAAGGAAAGCGTTATAGATGCCGCACTCCTTGTACCCGGTGATATTATAAAGCTTGAGGCAGGAGATTTTGTACCTGCCGATGCAAGACTTCTTACAAGCGCAAGTCTCAAAAGCGAGGAATCGGCACTGACGGGAGAATCTGTCCCCAGTGAAAAGGATGCACTGGCTTCGGTAAACGAAAACGCACCTATAGGCGACAGAACAAATATGGTCTTTTCGGGATGCTCCATTACCTACGGCTCAGCAGTTGCAGTAGTTACTGCTACGGGTATGGACACCGAAATGGGTAAGATAGCAAATCTTCTCAATGAAGAAGAGGAAACACAGACCCCACTGCAAAAGAAGCTGGCACAGTTAGGTAAATATCTTGGTGCCATTGCTCTTGCCGCCTGCGGTATTATCTTTATTGTAGGAATAACAAACGATATACCTCCCCTTGTAATATTCATGACTTCGGTTTCACTGGCTGTATCGGCGATTCCCGAAGGACTCCCCGCCATTGTAACGATCGTGCTTTCCATAGGCGTTGGCAGAATGGCAGCCCGAGGAGCACTCATCAGACGTCTGCCTGCTGTGGAAACACTCGGAAGCGCTTCTGTTATTTGCTCGGATAAGACAGGTACGCTTACACAGAACCGAATGACACTTGTAAAGGCATACGTCAGCGGTGCAAGTGATACGGAAGAAATAAACGATGACACCAGCGAAGCTGTAAACAGTCTTTTGAAATTTGCGGCTCTTTGCTGTGACGGCTCTGTAGTTGTAAAGGACGGCAAGGAGGAACACATCGGCGACCCCACGGAAACCTCGATAGTTGCCGCGGCAATGAAAAAGGGCTTCCCCAAGGAAAGCCTCAACGAACAGTTCCCACGCCTTGCAACCATTCCCTTCGACTCTGACAGAAAGCTTATGACAACCGTTAACAGCATCAACGGAAAGAATATGGTTATCGTAAAGGGTGCTTTCGACGTGATGGCGCAAAAATGCATTGCGGGTGACGTGGAAAGCGGCAGAAAAATGACCGACGCAATGAGTGAAGACGCACTGCGAGTTCTTGCCGTAGGCTTCAAGCTGATAGACACAGTTCCCGAAAATCCCACACCCGAGGAGCTTGAATGCGGACTTACCTTCATCGGTCTTGTGGGAATGATAGACCCTCCCAGACCCGAAGCAAAGGAAGCTGTGTCCCTTTGTGCGAAGGCGGGAATCAAGCCTGTAATGATAACGGGCGACCACGTTGTAACAGCTTCGGCAATTGCAAGAGAGCTTGGAATACTCACAAAAAACGACCGTGCCATAACAGGCTCTGAGCTTGATAAAATGACCGACCGTGAGCTTGATGAGGCGGTGAGCAACATTGCGGTATACGCAAGAGTTTCTCCCGAAAACAAGATAAGAATAGTCAAGGCATGGCAAAGAAAGGGTCAGATAGTTTCGATGACAGGCGACGGAGTAAACGATGCTCCCGCACTTAAGGCGGCAGATATTGGATGTGCCATGGGTATCACGGGTACAGACGTTGCCAAGGGCGCGGCAGACATGACTCTGACAGATGACAATTTTGCCACCATTGTAGAGGCAGTACGCGAGGGACGCGGTATATATTCGAACATCAAGAAGGTAGTAGGCTTCCTGCTCGGCACAAATATAGGTGAGGTAATACTTGTATTTGCCGCTATGCTTCTCTGGCATAAGACACCGCTTTTGTCAATGCAGCTACTTTGGATAAATCTGGTAACCGACTCTCTTCCCGCCATTGCTCTGGGTATGGAGCCTGTTGAAGAAGGAATTATGAGTGAAAAGCCAAAGCCCAAAAACGAGGGTATTTTCGCTCACGGTCTCGGAATCAGAGTTGTTTTGCAAGGATTTATGTTCGCCGTTCTCGCTCTTTTCGCCTTCAAGATCGGTGAAAACGTTACAGGCACTCTGGAGGGCGGACAGACAATGGCATTTGCAACGCTGGCTATATCTCAGGTCATTCAGGCATTTAATATGAGAAGCAGCCGTTCGCTGTTTAAGATAGGTCCTTTCACCAACAAGAATCTTAATCTTGCCTGTCTTGCTTCAATACTCCTTGTGCTTATAGTACTCTTCACTCCGCTCCGTATAGCATTCGGTCTTGTTTTGCTTCCCGCAAGGCTTTACCTTATTGTTTTGGGCTTCGTACTTGTTCCTCTTGTGATAATGGAAATATCCAAAGCACTCGGATTGATAAGACATAAATAATAATAATAGGCTGTTTAAACGTTCATTTGAGCTTTTAAACAGCTTTTTTTATATAATTTGCCTGCGGATGCTATCCGCTTTCACGTTTAAAAAATCTGCTTTTATCACAGCCTCGCCATTTTGATTTGTAGAGGTATATTAAAAGGCTACGATAGGCGAGATTTGCCTGCGGATGCTATCCGCTTTCGCGTTTAGAAAATCTGCTTTTATTACAGCCTCGCCGTTTTGATTTGCAGAGGTATATTAAAAGGCTACGATAGGCGAGATTTGCCTGCGGAGGCTCTCCGCAAATCATCCTATTAATTAATATATTATTAATAGGTAAATTTTGACTTGACAAATTGAGAAAAATAGTCTAATATAAGATGAGTTATTTTGTTCAATACAAAAGGAGTAATTTATGCAAATCTACCGCGCAGGTATCGATATAGGTTCAACCACAGTCAAGCTTACAATTCTTGACGATAATGACAATATCATATACGGAGAATATACACGTCACAACGCTCATACGAAAGAAACTCTCAAGGAGCTTCTCATAAAAGCGCGTGAAACGGTGGGAGAGTGTGAACTCAAGGTGAAGATAACCGGCTCGGGCTCTATCAATTTGTCAAAGGCTATGGGAATAGACTTTGTACAGGAGGTAGTAGCCGTTGCCACAGCACTTCAAAGAGTTGCACCTCAAACCGACGTTGCCATTGAGCTTGGCGGAGAGGATGCAAAAATAATCTATTTTGACGGCGGTCTTGAGGAGCGAATGAACGGCGTATGTGCAGGAGGCACAGGCTCCTTCATCGACCAGATGGCATCCCTTTTGCAGACCGATGCAGAACATCTTAATCTTGAAGCGAAGAACTATAAAGTTATATATCCAATTGCGGCACGCTGTGGCGTTTTTGCCAAAACCGACGTACAGCCTCTAATAAATGAGGGAGCTACAAGGTCAGACCTTGCGGCATCCATTTTTCAGGCTGTAGTAAATCAGACCATATCAGGACTTGCCTGCGGTAAGCCCATAAGAGGTCACGTAGCTTTTCTTGGCGGTCCGCTCCACTTCCTTACAGAGCTTAAGGCAGCGTTTATACGAACCCTCAAGCTCACACCCGAAACCACCGTTGACCCCGAAAATTCCCACCTTTTTGCGGCAATGGGCGCCGCACTTGAATCAGGTGACACCAAAGAAGTTTCTCTTTCCTCTCTCATTGCTACTCTTGAGGGTGGAGTTGAAATAAGATTTGAAATGCCCCGTCTTGCCCCTCTCTTTGAAAGCAACAAGGATTATTCGGATTTTAAGGCAAGGCACGAAAAAGCAAAGGTAGCAAAAAGAAGTCTCAAGGAATACAGCGGTGACTGCTTCCTTGGCATCGATGCAGGCTCTACAACCACCAAGCTGGCACTGATATCCGATAAAGGAGAGCTGCTTTTCTCATACTACGCAAACAACAAAGGCAATCCTATCGAGACGGCAAAAACAGCAATAAGAGAAATGGCACGTCTGTTTCCAAACAACGCAAAAATTGCCAGAGCCACGTCTACGGGCTACGGAGAAGCCTTGCTTAAATCGGCATTTAATCTTGATTCGGGCGAGGTAGAAACCATAGCGCACTGCACTGCGGCGTCATTTTTTGACCCGAGAGTTGACTGTGTTCTGGATATCGGCGGTCAGGATATGAAGTGCATTAAGCTCAAGCGAGGTGCGGTAGACACCATACTTCTCAACGAGGCGTGCTCGTCGGGCTGCGGCTCCTTCATCGAGAATTTTGCAAATTCACTGGGCTATACTGCCGAAGCCTTCGCAGAGGAGGCGCTGTTTGCAAGAGCACCTGTTGACCTTGGCACAAGATGCACCGTGTTTATGAACTCAAACGTAAAGCAAGCACAGAAGGAGGGCGCAGAGGTTGCGGACATATCGGCAGGTCTTGCGTATTCCGTAATAAAGAACGCTCTTTACAAAGTTATAAAGCTCGCTGACACCAAGGAGCTTGGCTCTCACATAGTAGTACAGGGCGGTACCTTCCACAACCGTGCAGTGCTTCGCGCATTTGAAAAAATTGCGGACACAGAGGCGACTTGTCCCGATATAGCAGGACTTATGGGAGCTTTCGGCGCGGCGCTTATCGCTCGCTCGGAGTACGAGGGAACGCCATCGTCAATGCTTTCCTTCGAGGAAATAGACGCTCTTACGTATACCGCGAAAAGCACACGCTGTCAGGGCTGTTCCAACAACTGTATGCTTACGGTCAACACCTTCTCGGGCGGACGCAGACACATAACGGGCAATCGCTGTGAAAAGGGACTGGGCAACAATGACACCAACAAACGCGCCCCGAACCTTTTTGAATACAAAAGAGAAAGAATTTTTTCTCACCCCGTGCTTGAAGAAGCAAAGGCACGCCGAGGCGTTATAGGTATGCCGCGAGTGTTGAACATATATGAAAACTATCCCTTCTGGGCGGCGTTTTTCTATGAGCTTGGCTTCGCGCTGAAGCTGTCTCCCTTCTCGGAGCGTAAAATATACGAGCTTGGAATGGAGTCCATCCCCTCTGAATCCGAGTGCTATCCCGCAAAGCTTGCACACGGTCACGTTCAATATCTGATAAACCAAGGAATAAGAACTATTTTCCATCCCTGTGTTTTCTACGAAAGACAGGAAACGGAAAATGCCAAAAATCACTTTAACTGTCCCATCGTTATTTCCTACCCCGAAAATTTAAAAAACAACGTAGAGCAGGTAAGCGACGGAACGGTAAGATACATAAGACCCTTTATTGCATTCACCGACGAGGAAACCGTCGCCAACAGACTTGTTTCGGTAGCACACGAGGAATGGAATATTCCCGAAGGCGAGGTAAGACGTGCTGTAAAGCTTGCATGGTCGGAAATGCTCAGCGTCAAGAAGGACATCAAGGATGAAGGAAAACGAATCCTTGACCAAATGCGCCAAAACAAAGGGGCGGGAATCGTTCTCGCAGGCAGACCCTATCACCTGGACCCCGAAATCAACCACGGCATTCCCGAGCTTATTTCTTCCTACGGACTTACCGTGTTTACCGAGGATTCGCTCCCAACTATCCGTGGAGGCAATCTGAGGGTGGTCGATCAATGGGTCTACCATTCAAGACTTTATTCCGCGGCAAGATTCGTTTCAAAATGCGATGACCTTGAGCTTATTCAGTTAAACTCCTTTGGATGCGGTCTTGATGCGGTTACTACCGACCAGGTGTGTGAAATACTGGAGAGAAGCGGTAAGCTGTACACTCTGTTAAAAATAGATGAAGTAAACAATTTGGGTGCTGTAAGAATCAGAATACGCAGTCTCATATCCGCAATGGAACGCAGAAAGAAAGAAGGCATTAAGTCCGCCAAGGCAGATTACAGCTACGAGAGAGTTGAATACACCAAGGATATGAATGACAAGGGCTACACTATCATAGCCCCTCAGATGAGTCCCATACACTTTGATATAGTTAAGCCGCTGTTTACCAAGCACGGCTACAACGCAGTCGTTTTGGACAACGACAACAGAACGGCAATAGACGTTGGTTTGAAATACGTAAACAACGATGCCTGCTTCCCTTCCATTACCGTAGTGGGACAAATAATGGAGGCGGTTCTGTCGGGAAAATACGATACCGACCGTCTTGCCATACTTATGACTCAGACAGGCGGGTGCTGCAGAGCCAGCAACTACGTGGCGTTTATCCGACGTGCGTTGGAGAAGGCAGGGCTTGGACACATTCCCGTTATCTCACTTAACACTAACGGAATGGAGAAAAATTCAGGCTTCAAGCTCTCTCCCCTGATGCTTATTGACGCGGTACACGCTATAGTCTACGGTGACCTTATAATGCGCTGTCTTTACAGAACACGTCCCTACGAAAAGGTAAAGGGCTCGGCAAACGAGCTGCATAAAAAGTGGAGGGATATCTGTATCGACTCCATTTCGGGCAAGCCGGGACGTATGAAATACCGTGACATATGCCGCGGTATCGTTCAGGACTTTGATGCACTGGAGCTTGACCCGAAAATCGTTAAGCCCAGAGTTGGTATTGTAGGCGAAATACTCGTCAAGTATATGCCCCTTGCAAACAACCGTCTTGTAGAGCTTTTGGAGCACGAGGGTGCTGAGGCGATAGTTCCCGATATGATAGACTTTTTCAACTACAGCTTTTACAATAATCAGTACAAGCACAAGTATCTTGGCGTATCAAAGAAAGCCGACTTGATATCAAAGCTTGCCATTAAGGCTGTTAAGCTTTTGCGCTCACCTGCCGTAAAGGCGCTTGAAAACAGCCAAAGATTCTCTGCTCCCATTCCCATTGAAGAGATAGCCGAAATGACAAAGCCTTTCCTCTCCATAGGAAACCAATACGGAGAAGGCTGGTTCCTGACAGGCGAAATGGTGGAGCTCCTTACCCACGAAACCGACAACGTTGTGTGCATACAGCCCTTTGCCTGTCTGCCAAATCACGTTGTGGGCAAGGGCGTTATAAAGGCGTTGAAAAAGGTATATCCCAATGCCAATATTGCGGCAGTTGACTACGATCCCGGAGCAAGTGAAGTAAATCAGCTGAACCGTATTAAGCTGATGCTTTCAACAGCATCCAAAAACATCACCAAAAGAGGCTAGCAGCCTCGGGCAATTCTCGCCTATTGCAAGCTTTGCACTCACTCAAACAGAGTACAACGGCGAGGTTGATTTAAGCAATTTTCCTAAACACAAAAAGAGGCTAGCAGCCTCAAGCAATTCTCGCCTATTCTTATCCTAGTATACAAAAAGAAATGACCCTCAACAACTTCCGCTGTTGAGGGTCATTTCTGTTCTGTCTTGATATCAAGCATCTAAGGTTTCCTCTCTTTCTACAGTTTAACTGGATCGTGACGATGACGTAATATATTCGTTCTCCTTATTATATTTATATGTTTTCTGCATTACACTGCCGTGTTTTGCCGTCGTCACTTTTTTGAAGGTTTATCTGTTCATTGGAGTGTACCTTCCTTTCTTCACCTATAGTGTACCATACTTAAATATCAGAATTCAATTGACATTTTAGAAAAAAATTCCGCTATGTTTTTGTTTAAAGCGGAGAAATTAGCAAAAAGGTATTCACAAAATATATTTGTCTGTGTTATAATAAATATGTTGTGATGCTGAAACTTTGCAAGCCTGTTTTTCAGGCTTGTTTTATTTCTTTTAAGAGGTAATTATGGAAATAGTAAAGATTTATTCAATGATTTATGATAGCCCCAAATACGGCAATAATGGATTTGGTGATTATCTTGGTGAATTTAGAAAGGTTAAGCAAGTCGGAGGCCAAGCGGTCTTAGGAAGACAACTCTAGGTTGCAAC
>JAZSDT010000138.1:0-12510 GCA_045531285.1 Eubacteriales bacterium | reverse complement strand
GCTGATTTTATTTGCATGTCATTGACAATCCATAGTAATCCATGATATAATAAGACACGATTTTTTATAAGGAGGGGCTGGTATAATGCCTTATAAAAACAAAAGCGTATTTACTCGAGTGTTAAAAAACGTTCTGTGTATTTTCTTGTGTTTGTTGATACTTATCATCGGTGCTTGTGCTGCTTTGGTTTGTTATGAGAGGGCAAAAAGCTTCACCACGACTGACTTCGACTCATATTTAAAAAACGGTACGACTCTTGAAGATGCAGCCATCGCGGTCCTGCCTTCAAAAGAAGACTTAGATACAAAAGAAATCGTCTTTTATGAATATGAGTATGACTATAGTGTTATTTTTCCAGGCGATAGTATGCTTCGCTTAGTTGTAATTTATGATGCAGATGATTTTAATACAGCCCGGCAGACGCTTGACAAGCAGTATCTCATGCAGAATGAAGGTTGGCGCGAACGCTTTTATTTTGATGGCGACCTGTATTATTGCTATACTTTTTATGGCGAGGCTCCCAATGTAGCCTACGCCATGTCATACAGTATCAATACTGAAGAAAAAAAGATATCGTATATGCTGTATGAAAGCTTCGATATTACAGTGATGGATGCACAAAGTGCACTATCTTTAGCTTATGGTGAAGATAGAATCACTCCTGCTTCTTAACATGCGATCAAATTTTCTATGAACAATCCGACAAAAAAGCACTAATCTTGTATCAAGATTGGTGCTTTTTCCATTCTATAGTATGACATCACCTTATAGTTTTTCAATAGGTAAGCATTTTCAGCGGTCGCTGACCGCTGCTTTTCACTAAATGCATAAATTGTAGGTTGACAATATCCTAAAAACAGTATATAATATAAACGTAATTAACGAGGAGGTGTAGATATGAACATCAATACCAATCAGATCGTTTCTATTTCGGAAGCTAATCAAAACTTTTCAAGAGTCGCACGTATTGTTGACAAAAACGGCGAGGTAATCATATTTAAAAACAACAAACCCAAGTATAAGCTCGTTGACATTGACAGCGATACAACGATTGAAATGACGGATGACGAGAAGATTGATTTTGTTGCCGCTCGAATATTGAAACAATACCGTCGTGCATTTGAGGAATTGGCAAAATGATAAAGTTCAGTAAAGATAAGGTTTTATTGCTTCACAAGCTTATTACCGAAGAAACCGGCGGAGATTCTAACGTTCGCGATATTGCACTGCTTGATAGTGCCTTGGAATCAGCTTTTCAAACCTTTGACGGTAAAGAGCTTTACCCCACAAAAGAAGAAAAAGGCGCTCGCATTGGATACGCCTTGATCTCCAACCACGCATTTGTGGATGGAAATAAAAGAATAGGGATGTACGTACTTTTAACGTTCCTCGAAACAAACGGTATTAAAATACGCCCCTCTGTAGATGAAGTGGCACGCGTAGGGCTTTCCGTTGCTTCCGGAGAAATGAAGTACGATGATCTGCTCGAATGGATTATTGAAAACAAATGACTCAAACATTAGATTCAACTCCTGTCACACGGACCAAAAAACAACGGGTACCTGGTACCCGTTGTTTTAGGAAAAGTCTCGATTATTACGACCTTGCTGTTTTTTGTTTTATCTCTCGTTCTATGAGCAACAAAAGTATGATGCCAAGCACTGCGGCAAGGGAATTTACGATGGTGAAATTCACCCAAATTCCGTCAAGTCCCAGCCTCCACAAAATCCCCAGAACGATTACGGGGAAAACCAGGGCAATTGCAACCGACATAAAGGTTGCGAGCATGGGCTTTTCAATAGCACTGAGGAAGCCTTGCGTTGTGACAGCGAACCATCTGAACAAATAAGCAAAGCAGAACAGACGGATAGCGTGAGTTGACTCTCTGAGTAGCAGAGCATCCTCTGATTTTGCAAACCAGGATGCAACTGTTCCCGGGAAAAAGAATAGGAAGGCTGTGGAGACCATACCGATTACGGCAGTACCGATATAAGCGCACCTTACAAGCTTTTTCACTCTGTCATAGCTTTCTGCACCCCAGTTGTAGCCGATTGCAGGAGACAGAGAGTCGCTGATGCCGTACAAAAGAGGCCAGCAAAGGTCACTTGCATACATCAGCACAGCATACACGGCAACTGCAGTGGTTCCTCCGTTTTCCCCAAAAGCTTTTGCACCCAGTGTCATCAGGGATATATTCATCAATATAGAGGTCAGACGGCCTGCCACGTTGCTCAGGAACACAGGAGAACCGCAGGCAGCGATCTCCTTGATCATCACCTTGCTGAAACGTGGCTTTGTAAACTGCAGCAACGTCTTTTTCTGCAAAAAGGGTATCATTGCCACAACGGAGCAAAGGGACATGGAAATCGAAGTAGCCAGAGCCGAACCCACCACGTCCATTTCAAGCACTATCAGGAAGAAGGTCAAAAGACCGATGGTGGCAAGATTTGAGCCGATGTTGATCGCCATACTTGTTTTTACGTATCCGCTGATTCTAAGATAGTTGTCCATTGCAAAGAAAATCGTGGAAAGGGGACTGCAAAGGGCAACAGTGCGAAGATATCTGACCGACGTATCAAGTAAGGTATCGTCTGCCCCCATCATTCTGCAAAGGGGCGGTGCCGCAAAGAACATTACAGTTCCCATCAATACTGCGGTTATGAATATCATAATAACCGAGCAGGTAAAGACGTTGTTTGCTCCGGCGTTGTTTTTTCTGCCCAGTGCAATGGAAATGGGTACCGAAGCACCGACTCCCACCAGATCGGCAAGTGAAAAGTTTATCATTACAAGAGGCATTGCGATATTCACTGCCGCAAATGCACCCTCGCCAAGCTTTTGCCCGATAAAAATACCTTCGACGATACTGTATATCGACATTGCAAACATACTTATCATACCAGGTAATGCCACAATGAAGAATAGCTTCCACGGGCTCATTGTGGCGTACATTTTTTCTGTGTCGCGTTTCATATTGTTAACCTATTTTTATTGTCAGAACCTCAAATGCACCGATATCCACCGTTATATTGCCGTCCTTTATTTCAAGGTCGGCAATATCTTTTTCCAGCATATCGGTAAGAGTTGCCTTTTGTGCATTTATTCCAAGCTCCAGTTTGATTTTGTCCTTCATGTTTTTGTATTCGTAAAGTCTGAGAACCGTGCCGCTGCCCTTTTCCTCTTCCTTTACAGTTTCGCAAATAACGTGGTTCGAGTTAACTCTTACCAGTGACTTGAACGTAGGAATAAGGTCTTTGTCACCTGTTATTTTCACTGCAGTCATAGGGTAGTTGAGGAAGTAGGCTTCCTTAGCTGTGTCACATGCTTCCAGTCTGCCGCTGTGGGGATAGATTGAATAGGTAAATCTGTGCTCACCCATATCGGCATCCACGTACGGCTCTTCGGGTCCTCTCAACAGTGAGAGCTGTATTACACCGTTGTGAATGTCGTGACCGTACTTGCAGTCGTTGAGTATACTTACACCGTAGTTACCCTCGGATATATCGGCATATTTGTGCGCACAAACCTCAAACTTTGCTCTGTCCCAGCTGGTATTGAAATGCGTGGGACGTTCAACTGTACCAAACTGTATTTCGTAGGTAGCCTTATCCGAGTTGACGTCAACGGGGAATGCCGCCTTGAGCATATTGTGCTTTGTGTGCCAATCAACACAGGTGTCAAAGTCTATTTTTGCAGTACCCTCGTAGAACCATACGGTCTGTATCAGCTCAGAGCCGAGGAACGAGCGCTTTATCTTTATACCGAAGCGTGCTCCGTCGTCAACGGTCTCAACCGAATCAAAGTCGGTCACAGCCTTGTACGAATCTGTGGAGTACTCCTGCCATTCCCAAGCGTCGTAGCAGTCAGGACGGTCGGCATATATGCGAAGCTCGTTGGCAACAGCGCCCTTCGACAGTACCTGACGTTGATTTTTCTTGTCATATATTGATACTATTTGGTAGTGTGAGTCAAATTCCACCTTCAAGCAGTCGGTTTCAACCGTGTTGCCGTCAAACGTTATGCCGTTATGGGTGATAAAGCTGTCACATACACTGTAGCCCTTGGGCGCAATACCGCTGACCTTGGCTGTTTTGCCGTCAATTTTCACGTAGCCGCAGCCCTCAAAGGAATGAGGATTGAAAATGACGTATCCGTGTTTTTTGTCAAGGGACGCGGCGATTTTCTGCTTGACTGTGTGGGCTATTTCCTCACCGTCGGCTTTTACCCACGCATAATCAACGTCGCAACGGTCGTAAACCTCCTTGATGGAGGAACCTGGGATTACGTCGTGGAACTGATTTGACAGTATCTCTTCCCAGCCCTTGTGAAGCTTTTCCTTGGGGAAGGGAGTGTCAAAAAGCTCCTTAGCCAAAACCGAGAGCATTTCGGCATTGGTATACAGAAATTCGCAATAGCGGTTATTTTTCTTGTTTTTGGCAATGGAGGTGTAGGTGCCTCTGTGGAATTCAAGGTACAGCTCACCTCTCCATTCGGGTGTCTCGGGGTTGTTTTCTATCTTCTTTGCAAGTCTGTCAAGGAAGGGGGCGACAAATTCCTGCTTGACAATGGGGCAGCCGGGGATACCCTTGGTGCCTCTCCTTGCAAGCTCCATCCATTCAACCGTGGGGCCTCCGCCTCCGTCACCCCATCCAAAAGGAGAAAGTACTTCGTTGGAGAGATTTTTTTGAGAGTATCTCTTGTAGGTGCCAAGCATTGTGGATGCGTTGGTGCTTCCGTTGTAGGTGGAAAAGTTTACGGTGCGTTCTGTGGTCGCTTGCTGTGTGGTGATAAATTGAGTATTTACTGCAGTGCCGTCAATTCCTTTCCAACGGAATGTGTCATAGGGCATACGGTTAACGTCGTTCCAACTGATTTTGGAGGTCACAAACCAATCTACACCGCTTTTTCTTAGTATTTGGGGAAGAGCCGCCGAGTAGCCGAACACGTCCGGAAGCCAAAGTATGCGGTTTTCCACTCCAAATTCGTCCTTGAAGAAGTTCTTGGCATACAGAATCTGACGGACAAGGCTTTCACCGTTAATGAGGTTGCAGTCTGCCTCTACCCACATAGAGCCCTCGCACTCCCATTTGCCCTCTTTTATGAGATTCTTTACCTCTTCGTATACTTCGGGAGCTTCCTCCTTCAAGTATTTGTACAAAAGGGATTGAGAGGACATGAAGCGGTATTCAGGATAGAGCTTCATCAGCTCCTTTACTGTGCCGAAGGAACGCTGTACCTTCTCTCTGGTCTGCTGAAAGGTCCATCTCCATGCACAGTCAATGTGAGTGTGCCCTATTATTGACACCGAGGCATCAAGGGGAGGACACTGTGTGTCACTGTAAAGCGTGTTGGCAAGGTATTCTCTTGCCTTGCTTACCGACTTGAAGAAAGCCTCGCTTCCTACCTCGTACATATCAAGAAGGGATACTGCACGGTAAAGATGAGTCTCAATTTCGGCATACTCGTGGCTTTCGGAGTCAAGACATTCAAGCATGGTAAGAGGGTAGGCGATATCGTAATAAAGACCGCTTGCGTCAAGGTCAAGCTCCTTTATCTTCACAATAAGCTTTGCGTGCGTGGGGACTGAGCCGATATATGCGTATATGTACACGTCTGTGTTGGAGGCATTGCCAAGATAATGCTCACGGTGGTTTGTGTCCAGTCCCTGACGCATTATTCCGTCGGTGTAAAGAATAAATTGAGGATTGTGTACGTTCCAGCCGTTATGCTCTGTTTCAACGGTCAGCCAATCGTTTTCGTTGGTTTTATCCAGGGTGAAGTGAAACCATGCATGGCAGTGAGGCTCACCGCCCCATATCCTGTCCTCACCCAAAGGCTTGAACTCGTTTAACGGGGGAGGAGTGTTACCTTTTTTGTAGTCACAATAGCATATTTCGATATTATCAACATCCCGTGAATTTTTCCAGTAAAACTCCTTGAGCATCTGAAAATAGTGATTGACTTTCTTGGTAAACTTTGTGCCTGTCTTACTTGCCATACCGTAGTCTCCCTTCATTATCTGTATAGGAAATTTTTGATTATTATGACTTTTCTGTTTGCGTATGCTATCCACTTTAAAAAATTTTACTATATCTTTTGCTATAAGTCAATAGCGTCCTGAATTATAAGAAGGTTTTTTGTTCAAAGGCTTGACTTGAAAAATCATTTATGTTACACTGAAACTGTTAAAAATATTCCCGATAACGAGGAGACAGTTATGACAGAGCTTAAATTTGATTTTTCAAAAGAAATAAGACCTATAAAGCCTATGAATGCCGTAAACAACGGTCCTGCAGGCTCTAAGGTAAGAGGAGTAAAGGGAAATTTTGCCGATTACGAGGCAGCACGCATACCCTATGCCAGAAATCACGACGCTTCGTTCTTTTCGGGCTACGGCGGAGAGCATACAGTTGACGTGCACAGAATTTTCAAAAACTTCGATGCCGACGAAAACGATCCCGAAGCTTACGTTTTCGGACCTACCGACCAATACGTGCTTGATACCTTCTCGGCAGGCACAAAGGTATACTACCGTCTTGGTGCGGCAATCGAACACGGACACAAGTACGGCACCTATCCTCCAAAGGATTATCTCAAGTGGGCAAAAATATGCGAGCACATAATCCGACACTATACTGAGGGCTGGGCACAGGGCTATCACCTGGATATAGAATATTGGGAAATATGGAACGAGCCCGACTGCCGTAACGGTGACGGTTCATACCCCTGTTGGCAGGGAACCTTTGAGGATTTCAGAGACTTCTTCCTTGTCAGTGCAAAGTACCTTAAGGAGACCTTCCCCAATCTTAAGATAGGCGGTCCTGCAATGGCATCCGTTTGGTCACCGGTTGACAGACTTATGCCCAAATTCCCCGAGCACGGAATTTATCTGGACTTCTATTCTTATCACTGGTACGGAAACAGCGTACAGGCGTACCTTGAGACCTTGCAAAGAGCACGTGCACAGGCGGATGAATATTTCGGCAAGCAGGCGGAGACTATACTCAACGAGTATAACTATATCAAGGGCTGGTCGGGAGATGAATGGACCTATTCTCTCAACAGTGAAAGAGGACTGAAGGGAGCGGCGTTCAACGCTGCTATCATGGCTGTTTCACAGACTTCCGGACTCCTTGATATGCTGATGTATTACGACGCAAGACCCTGCGGAATGAATGGTATGTTCGAACAGCAGAGCTACAAGAAGCTTAAGACCTATTACACAATTTCGGCATTCTCACACCTCAATGACCTTGGTATACAGGCAGAGAGCGAGTCGGCTGACGGTATTTACAGCGTTGCGGCAACAGACGGCAAGGGCAACGGCGCTATGCTGGTTACACATTACGACGATAACGACGATACCGAAGCAAAGGACGTAAAGCTTTGCTTCAAGGGCTTTGGTAAAAAGGTAAAGGCTACTTATTATCTCCTCGACGAAACCCACGACCTTAATGTCATGCGTGAGGAAATATTCACGGCAGATGAATTTGCGGCCTATATCAAGATGCCCTTATTTACAACCTATCTTATTAAAATTGAAACAATGGAGTAAATTATGATTATAACAAATATCAACTCACCCGAGCTTTCCCTTTATGCAAAGCTTCACCCTGATTTTGCAAGAGCTTTTGAGGACGTTAAGAAGATAGTTGCTGACAAAACCGAGGTAGGTAAGTATATTATCGAAGAGGACAAGTATTTCTATATGGTACAGGAATACGAGGCAAAAAACCAAGCTGATTCCAAGTTTGAGATGCACGAAAAATTTATCGATATCCAGTATATCATTGAAGGCGAGGAGGAAATACGCTTCGACGTTCCGGAAAATCTCAAGCCCGGACTTCCTCCCAAGGGTGACAATATCTATTTTGCAATAGAATCCGATACCTGCGACACTGCAGTTCTGTCAGCGGGCGAATTTGCAATCATTTTCCCCGGAGAGCCTCACGCTCCCGGCATCAAGCACTTTGAAGAAAAGAAAAATATCAGAAAGATAGTGTTCAAAATTAAATATTAAGGAGTCTGTTATGAAAAGGTTCTTAGTTTTACTTTTGTTATTGTCAACACTGCTGACACTGAGTGCGGCGGCGAAAAGCATATCAAAGCAAGACCTTGATACCAATACAGCCTACATCGGAGGCTACGAGGATAACACCTTCCGTCCCAATAACACAATGACCAGAGCCGAGGCAGTAACGATTATTGCAAGGCTTCTTGTGGGAGAGGACAATATCGACTTCGCTGACTCATCCTTTAAGGACGTTGGCTCACACTGGGCAAGGAAGTATATTGCCTGTCTTGAAGCCCTGGGAATGCTGACGAGATACAGTACCGACTTTCATCCCGACAAGCCCATAACAAGAGCTGAATTCGTTGAGCTTGCGGTAAGCGCCTGCGGCATTGAAAACGCAAGCGAAGGCAAAAGCTTCAAGGACGTTGACACCTCTCACCCTTACTACAGTGCCATAATGAAATCGGCAAACGCAGGTCTCGTGGGAGGCTACGAGGACAGCACCTTCCGCCCCGATAATACAATAACACGTGCCGAAGTGGTAACGGTTATGAACAGAGTTATGGGGCTTGACACCGACTCGAACGTTTTTGGACAGAACTACGGAAAGCTCAAAAGCTTTTCGGATATTGCAAACCACTGGGCAAGATACAATATTCTTGTAGCATCCAACTCCTGTGTGGGAAAATACATTGTTCCCACGTATGGAAATATATACATTGGAGGAATGAGTATGAACCAAGAAACTATAAGACTGGAGAACAGCTATTTTGCATACGTTATTTCCCAGTCAGGCTACGTAACGGAAATTATCGATAAGCAAACTCAAAAAAATATCGTAGGTAACGTTGAGCCCTTTGCTTATCTTACAAAAGGTGACAACCGAGTATTGCCCGACAGCGTTGTACTCAGGGATTCAAAGCTTTATTTCAAAATGCTGGACGGCTCTTCCTTTACAGTTATTCCTACTGTCAAGGATTGCTACGTGTCCTTTGAAATAGCCGACTATAAGGGTGAAGCCGAAAGACTTACCTTTGCCAACACCTCTCTTGACTACAATCCGTCAAGCGATGACGATTTATCCGTGCTGGGTGTTTCCATGATATCCAAGGCTCTGACACAGTATCAGCCCAAGGTAACAACCAAGCACTACGGTGCAGATGCATTCCTTGAGTTTGGCATCAACGGTGCTAAATACGCTATTATTGCCACTCCCATAAAGTATCACCTTACAGCCCTTGAAGCACTTGCAAACGATACCGACATTAAGGAAGGTATCTTTGCGGGAAGCCGTTTTGATTCCGAAAAGGAAAGGCTTGTAAATACAAACTACTTCATCTGCCACAATGCAAACCACAAGACTCTTTTTGACAATATCGACCTTTACGTTGCCGTCGGTGTTGATATGCTTGCCTTCCACAAGGGTGGCGGCACCTTCCGTCAGGGTGATTTCTATTTCCATTATCAAGGCTTGCAGACGTCCTACGTCAACGTGCTTTCAGCCTATATCGAAAAGGCAAAGCTTGGAACAAAGCAGCTTTATTCCTACTATATGACTCCCGAGGGAGCAAAGCTTCTTCCCGAGGAGCATTCAAAGGAATTTGAATACGTTGGCACGTATAAGCTTGCAGATGCCCTGAAAAGCTCTACCAGGACCTTCAAGCTTGAAAACTGTGAGCTTTCGGGAGACTATTACATAGCAATCGGAAACGAGCTTATCAAGGCTACGTTCAACAACGGCGAAGTAACCGCGGACGAAAGAGGTGTGGGTGACTCCGACCGCTATGAGCATTTTTCCGGCAGAGATGCGGTGGTTATCAATATTACGGGTACGGGTGCATATAACTTCAAGGCACTTGTTTCCGACCCCTTGAGAGAGTACGGAATCCTTTCGGGACTTCACACCTACGCTTTTTATATTGACGAGGGCTGTGAAGGGCTTCTTTCCGACCCCAAATGGCAGTCGCAGTTTGAGATAACCGAGGAATATACTCTTGCCCAAGACCTTAATTCTTCATCAAGAAAGATAGTTGTGGAGGAAAGTCTTGACGGGGCAAGTACCGGTACAGGCTGGCTTCACAGAGCTTGGGATCTTCTCATAATTGATAACGAGCTTGTACGTGTGAACGTGAGTGCGCTTAACGGAAACACCTTTACGGCAACCAAAAGAGGTCATTTTGACACTGATGCCGTTGAGCACAAGGCGGGTACCAAGGTGAGACGTATCGGTTCATACTACGGCGGTCTTACACCCGAGATAGGAAGTGAGCTCTACTACTACGTTGCACAGCTCACAGGTGAGGCGTACAGTAAGGGCGGCTTTGATATGGTGTACTTCGATGCCATTGACGGCGTGAGAAAGCACATACCCACAGACAGTCAGTACGGCGGATATCAATATCACACCACAGAGTTCCTTCGTGAGACCCTTGAATACTGTGACAGAAAGCCCATTACCGAGGTGTACAATCCCACGCAATACGTAGTGCACAGCTATACTCCTGCCTACGATTATGCCAACAGAGGCTACAAGGAGTATATGAAGTATCACTCCCTGTTTAATCAGACCTATCTTAATTCATATTTCTTTGCAACAATGGGATGGTATAACTTCTATCCTCAAAAGGATATTGCCAACTGGGTAGACAATCCCAATGCAATGCCTCCCAACACAATGTACGAATACCAGCACACAGACGATATTGACCTGCTTGGTTCTCTTTGTGTAGCATACAATTATTCAATGGTATTTTCGAATCTTGAGTCCTACAACACACTGCCAAAGAACAGAGCGAACATTGACCGTTTCGTACAGTATGACAAGCTCCGTAAGGCAGGATATTTCTCCGAATCGATCAAAAAGCAGATGCGTGAGAGCGAGTACGAGCACGCTCTTACGGATAAGGGCAACGGCAATTGGGCGATGGTGCAGAAATCATATGACCAGGCAAGAATCAACAATCTTAAGGATGAGTATTTCAATTACATAAAAGGAGAAAATCCCTTCAAGGCACAGACTCCCTTTATAAGAATTGAAAACGACTGGTCCAGCCTGGGAGAAGGTCCCATAGTTATGGCTGAGCTGGACGGTGAAAAGCCGCTTACCGCACAGACACTCAAATACGAGTATTCCGACACCGTGAACGCTACGGGGCATCACGCAGTACAGGTAAAGGTATACGGAAACGGCAGAGGCGGTGCAATATGCATAAGTCTGGAGAGCCCCAAGGTTTCCGACGATAACCAGATAGATTACGTTATTCCTCTCGATTTCACGGGCTGGAAGGAATTTACTCTTGTGGCAACCGATACCTTCCTTTATCCAAAGGAATATTTCCCTCATTGGAGCAGTAGAGATTCCTACAACTTCAAGGTATATCGCGGACCGGTTGACTTTTCGTGTCTCAGTAAAATGACTATTTACACCTACGGCGATATGTCAAACGTGAGAATGGATGACGTTGTTCTGGCAAAGCAGATAAACGCTCCCATGGTAAATCCCACTGTAACGCTTGACAATGGGCAGAAGATCACCTTTAACTGTACTCTTGATTCAAGTGAATATATTGAGTACGACGGCACTGCGGCTGTCATTTTCGATGCCTATGGAAACACAAGAGCCGTTGACGGCATTACGGGCTCAATAAGTATTGACAGCGGCGATTATATGGCAACCCTTACAGCCGAGGAATCGTCAAACGGTGCGATCCTTCGAGGAAAGCTTACCGTTGGCTTTACAGGCGAAGAAGTCGAGTAGTTGGTTATTTATTTATAATGAGAGAGGGTATTTTTTAGTAAAAAAATACCCTCTTTTTGAACCGACCCCCAAAAGTTAGACCAAAAATCTAACGATTGGGAGGTCGGTTTTTTCATGTCAAAATATAGTTATGAATTTAAGATGAAAGTAGTTCAAGCATATCTAAACGGTGAAGGAAGTTATGAGTATCTTGCTAAAAAATACAATCTGTCAGATAAGCATCCACTTAGAATATGGGTTTCTGTGTATAAAGAATTTGGCAAGGAAGGATTAATGCGTTCCAGAAAAAATAACAAATACTCTTTTCAATTTAAACTTTCTGTGGTAGAATTGTATCTATCAAGTGAAGTCTCATATCAGGAATTGGCAATATCACAAGGTATCAACAACCCTTCTTTAATAACAAAATGGGTAAATGATTTCAGAATAGCCGGTCCTGATGCTTTGAGACCAAAAAAGAAAGGGCGTAAGAAAACATTGGACACAAGAGAATTAAAAAAGCCTTCTCAGTCTAACGAAGAAGAGCCTGTGGATACAAGTGCCAAGCATATCAAAGAGCTTGAAGATGAAAATTTAAGACTTAGAATAGAGAATGCGTATTTAAAAGAATTGAGGAGACTGCGTTTAGAGGAGGAAGCTCTTCTGAAAAAACAGCGAGAATCGTCCACAGTCTCCGAGGACAGTTCAAATTAAAAGACATTCTCGCAGTAGTTGGTTTTCCAAAGGCAACATATATGT
>JAZSDT010000074.1:0-8099 GCA_045531285.1 Eubacteriales bacterium | reverse complement strand
CCCCTTAGGAGGGGGCTGTTATATCCATTTAACTATGCAGGCGTAAATAAAACCGCTTGCCGAAAGGCAAACGGTTTCAGCCTCTATATTCTAACTGTTTTGATTAACTTTGTCAAGGGGTTAGACTCCTGCTTTTTCAATAATTTTCACGTTATCGGGATGTACACCGCATTCAAGATATACAATCTCCTTTATTTGTGCAACTTCGTTTATTGTTAAGCCGTCGCTCTCAACTACCACGTTTACGTCGTCGTTGCTTACAACCGCAACACAGTTATTAAACCCCTTGGCTTTTACAAGACTTTCTATATTCGCTTCGCTGGTTATCTCGTTTGCCATGCGTGTCATTTCGTTATATGCGTCTGCCTTTGCTGCTGTGTCTGTAGACTCGGAATTGGTAAGGTCGAGAAGTATTTCCATGGCTTCATCACGCACTCTTTGACGGTTTATAACAGAGAGGGCGAAATAGTCATCACTCTCGCTGTTCATACTTTCTTCCCCGTCCTTTTCCAGAAGTGCCGCATTTATGTCCTCAACAGATGCCTTAATTCCGTCATTGTCGTCCACGTCGGGAGCTGAGGCATAACGAATATTTATGTACCCTGCAACAGCTATTATGGCAACCGAGGCAACCAACGCACCCGTACGCACGTTTAAATATTTTGCAATACCCTTTTTTTCGGGTGCCGTCTCAAAATCAACTATTGCATCTTCCTCGGGTGACTCGTTTTCCTTCTTTTTCCAAAAGGTAAACAGAGAAAAGAATTTTCTTTCCTTCTTGTCGTCGTTTTCCTCAACCTGTGTTTCGGTTATTTCCTCAAGCTCATTAACCGAATCACCTTTGATCTTTTCAAATTTGTTCATTTCAATACCTCCGTATAATACTAATTAGTTACAAAAATTTTGCTTGTGGGTATCCCCAGTGCCGCAGATACCGTACCTATAACCCTTCCTTGAAGCGTTGGACCCAAGGATGCCGAGCACACTACAGCCACACCTTTGATTCCCGGCAACGTATAGCCGCTGATAACAGCCTCCTTATTATTGGAACCGTTAGCCGAAAGGACTACGGTGGATTCTCTTTTGACGTCACCGTCAGCCTTCGTATCCTGTGCAGTATCGGTAGCGTATCTGTACAGTGCAGAGCCCTCCAGTGTTATCATCACGCTTACCTCTCCCACTCCGTCTATTGCTTGTATTATGTTTTTTAATCTTTTTTCAAGAGATTCCTCGTAAGCCGCTTCATCAAATACTGCAACGGCTTCCTTTTCCGTTGCCGTTTCATCCTTATTTGAAAGAAGAACTGTTATCACACCTATAACAAGCAGAACAAGTGCTATGACTCCGGGATTGAGTTTTTTTATCTTCTCGGTCATTCTACCTCCTTAAGACACTCGCCGTCGAGAGAAAAGTGAAGCTTCACGTAGTTTTCTATATTTTCGTGATATCTTTTATCCGAGGCTGTGAATATTTTCAGTTTATCAAAGACAACGCTGTCACCTTCAAAATGCCATGGGCATTCCACTCTGACCTTAATTCCCGTCCCGTGCAGCACCGACTCCTCTATTTCGTCGGAAAGCTTAAGAGCTGTAGTTTTAGCAAGCCACTCACGGTACACGCGAACATCGTCCTCTTCGTTATCAATATTATGTGAAGAAATATCATTTATGACGGGTAAAGAAATATTATTTGAAAAAGTTTTAAGTCCGTTTATAACAGGGAGTATTACAACGGCAAGCATAACGAGGTTTACCACAACTTTAGCTGTTTTACCCGCTCCCTTCTCGCTCATAAGAGCAGATATCAAGGTACAAAAAAATGAAGCTGTAATAACAAGTGTCAAATAATTTGTCATTAACTCACCCCACTTTTGATAAATACGGCAACAGAAAATATAAAAAAGCAAGCAGAGGCTATCATTATCGCCGACATTATATTATAAACCGAAGATATTTCCGCGAAAACCTTAGCTTCCCTGTCACAGCCCATAAGTTTAGCCATAACACCCGAAAAGCGTACGGACAGCTTTACTGTCAAAAAGTTTATTATAGGTCGGGCACTCATATATATAAGAACGCATATGGCAAAAACTCCAAACGTGGATTTTACCAGTCTTACTCCCGACAGGAGAGTACCCGATGCCTCCGAAACAAAAGATCCGACAATAGGAATAAAGCTTCCTGCGGCAAGCTTCACCGAACGAAGCGCCAGAGAATCTGTTACGGAAGAAACCGTATTTTGAAAATAAAGCACGGCACACATTAAGCCGCAGCTTATTGTAATTATTTTTGTAGCAACTCCCGAAATGAATTCCGACAGCGCTCCCAACGGCACTCCCGAAACGTATCCTACAACGGATAAAGACACAACCGTTTTACATATTGGAAGTGCCACGCTGCCAATAAAACTCTGCAGTATATTAATAACCGTGAGCAATACGGTCTTCTGCACAGCGGAGGTGGAAAACTCTCCTCCAACAAGCGACAATGAACCAAGAAACGGCAATAGCCCCGTCATAAAGGTTGTAATTTCGGATATATATTCGACAGCCCTTTGAAATGCATTTTCTACGTGATCTATCAGAAGTGCCGCGATTACGGCTGACACCGCAAAGCGTGCCGCCATCAGAAGTGCGGTATGAGAAGAATCCACAAAAGAAAAAATAACAGATGCAAAAATCAATATCCCCAGTATCAAAAAAACAAAGGATATTTCGCTTTCCACAGCATCAAACACGTAGAGTAAAAAGCTTTTAAAAAGCTTTCCGATACCAAGGCCGTTATCCGACGGAGAATTAGAGGGAGAAAATTCAAGTTCAACGTCATCAAGACTGTCGGGAATCAACTCGGTCGCCTTCTCCAAGCCCAATTCTTTTGAAATATCAGCTTCCGTTTGTGCGCCGTTAACTGTGACGGAAAACATTATCAGGAGTAGGGGGATGATGAACCTAAGCTTCATATCAGCCTCCCAATTTCAGAAAACAAGCTGTCAAATATCGGCATAGCCGACAAAATAACGGCAACCTTTCCCGCAAACTCCACCTTCCCCGACAGTGTGCTAACTCCCAGCTCAGCGGCAAGGTCTGAGGTTATAGAGCATATCACGGTTATCCCCAGCACCTTTATCAGTACCTTGAAGTATTCGGTAACAGCCGAGTCGTAAAAGGTACCAAGATAAGTCAAAACAGGCGTTACAGCCTTGAGTGCGGAGGCTGTTACAAGCACGGATAAAGCTATTACAGCTATTGAAAAATAGCTGTTTTTCAGCTCCTTTACAGGAAGCAGTAAGAACAGAGCTCCTATCACCGCACCGCACAAAAGTAATATATTAAAGCTCATAATCCAAACAGATCACGTACTGTATTGAAAAGCTCGCTCATTTCATCAACCAGCAAAAACAGTACCAAAATAACGCCCGATACGGCAACAAGAGTGGCTTGCTCTTCCCTTCCGTAACGGCTGAGTATCTGATGTATTACGGATACGAGCGTTCCTATCCCTGCAATTTTCAAAATAAGTGTTACGTCCAATTTTATCTCCTCACCAAAGTAATAATACAAGACCTATACCTATCATACTGCCTACACTTCTGCACAGCCTTGTTTTTTCCAACGTCTCCTCCTTTTTCTTTTTGTATATTTCTTCCAGCTCATATACAGCTCTTTGACACTGTTCGCACTGGTCGCCATTGGAGAGCGTGCCTAAGCTGTCCCCAAAGCCTTCAAGGATATCATACACTTGGGAATCAAGCGTCAAATCACTGCAGTTTTTGACAGCAAGCAAAAAAGGTGCTTCCATGCCTTTCCAAGAATACTCTCTTACAAGGGGCAGAAAACCGTTTTTTTCCAGCACGGGACAGGTGAACTTTTCGTATATTTCGTGCTGTGGGGTAAGATATGCGGATATCTCACGCTTTATAAAATAAATAAGCTCTATAAAGGCTGATATCTCGGCATCCCGCGTCTTATATGACTCTGCCTTTATAAAACCGACGGATGCGGCAGAAACGAAAACCAATATCAATCCAAACAACTTCATAGCTTCGGTTCCTCGAAAATACTTACGCATTTTCCGTTTTGTCTTTCAAGCCGTGCAAATGCACCAAAAACACGGTGTTCTATAAGCTTTCGGATATTCGGACGGAGCATAGCCTCATCAAAGCTCCTTGCGTGTGTTGTAGCAATAAAGGGAATTCCCGTATTCTGCACGGAAAGTATAGCTAACGTATCATCGGCAAGTCCTATCTCGTCACATATTATGTATTCCGGATTAAAGAGTCTGACTGCAATTTCTATTCCGTCGGGCTTTGAATATCCCAAAAATCTGTCTGCAAGTCCAAGGCTTCCGTCGGGAAGTATCTCGCCACGTTCGTCAATTACTGCCACTCTTTTTGGGGTGCCGAATTTTCCTGTTGCCAAGCCTTTTGCTATGGAACGTATAACCGTGGTTTTTCCAAAGCCTGCAGGAGAATATATAAGCAAAGACGTATACGGAGAGGATGTCAGAAATTTCAATACGGTATCTCCGCTGTCTGCTACGTTGTGAGGGATGCGTATGTTTAACGAAGAAAAATCTGTAACGGACGTGATTTTGTCAAGAGTATATACCGCCTCTCCCGTTATGCCTGCACGTATTCCTTCTCGGGTCACTATATATCCGGAATTTATTGTATTCATATATCGGTATACCGACCCCTGAGTAAGACGGGAGACGGTGGAGGTGATATCCGAGGATGAGCAAACGTATCCCTTGTCTGTTGACAGGGTCACCTTGCCGTAAGGCGTTATAAACAAATTTTTCGTATACGTAGAAAGAGACATCAACCCCCCTCTTCTTAAACGAAGCTCACATATCTCTTTTTTTGTTTCCTCGGGAAGTCTTGATATTAAGGATATAAGGCTCTGAGGAAGATAATTATACAGTCTTTGCATTTTCTTCTCCCCTCTTTTTAAATTTATATGAGCCTTAAATTCATTTATGCTATATATTTGAATTAAACGCCACGTGTTTTTTATCAAAGGAGGTAAGTGTACTGTTTTTCATAACCGTTGCGCACTTTATTACACTGTCCCCGTATTTTCGGCGAAGTGTATCCAGTGTCATATCAAGAGCGGCGGGGATATGGAAAATGTCCTGCTGCTCTGTCTCGGTTTCCGAAAAATCCTCCACTCCAACGCCAACAGACCTTATTGGCATTGTCGGGTCATAATTTTTTATTAAAAGCTCAAAGGCTTGACGAAAGACCTGATCGGTACTGTTTGTGGGATTTATTTTCGTCTGTCTGACAAAAGATGAAAAATCCGAATACTTCACGTAAATTCTTAAGGTAGATGCATTGATACGTCTGCTTCTCAGCTGTTCCGTTACCTCCTCACTGAGCGGTGTAAGAACGGAGATTATCTCCTCGGGTGTTGTAAGGTCATATGGGGTCGTGGTGCTGTTACTTATTGATTTTGTTCCGTCATCGTTATAGTAATAAGCTACTGGAGACAGGTCGTATCCGTTTGCTCTGTCCCACAACGCTTCACCAAATTTTCCAAACTCATTTTTCAGTGCGCTGCGTTTTCGACACGCAAGTTCTCCTACCTTTTCTATTTTCATACGTTTAAGCGTCTCACGTGTTCTTCTGCCTACAAATAAAAGCTCTCCCACGGGCATATCCCATATTATTTTTTTAAAATCGGAATGAGAAATAACGGTTACCGCATCAGGCTTTTTCATATCCGAGGCAAGCTTTGAAAAGGTTTTATTAAAGCTTACACCTATAGAAACTGTAAGTCCCGTCTCTCTTTTTACCCTTTGCCTTATTTCCTCGGCTATTGCCTTTCCCGATTCAAAAAGCTCCTTGGTCCCGCGTTTTGCAAGATCACTGACGTCTATCCAGGCTTCGTCTATTCCAAACGGTTCTATTCTGGTGGCATAATGTAAATATATTTCGCGTACTATCCGTGAATATTTTACATACTCCTTATAGTGAGTCGGACGGATAACAAGATATTGGCATTTTCGCTTGGCATCGTTTACCGTATCTCCTGTTTTTATTCCAAAGGCTTTTGCAAGCTCATTTTTTGCAAGAACTATGCCGTGACGTGCCGCCTCATCTCCGCAAACCGCCAACGGCACTCCCTTCAGCGAAGGCTCAAAAACCGATTCCACAGATGCAAAAAAATTGTTCAGATCCGAATGCAATATTACTCTGTCTGCCATAATATCTCTGGTTTTATAATATAGCTCATATTCCTCAATATCGTAATAATTCATCATTTACATCACCTTTCTATATATATTATAACTATTTTTCGTAATATGTCAACAGTTTTTACTATTTTTCGTAATTGCAATTTATGTAAATTATGTTACAATATATACAAGGAGATGATAATATGAGAAACACCACACTGTGTTACATAGAAAAAGACGGAAAATATCTTATGCTTCACAGAATAAAAAAGGAAAACGATATAAACAAAGACAAATGGGTAGGTGTAGGAGGAAAATTTGAGGATAAGGAAAGTCCTGAAGAATGCGTTATAAGGGAGACCTACGAAGAAACCGGGCTTACGCTTACCGATTTTGAATATAGGGGTATTGTGACGTTTGTATCTGATGAATGGGAAACAGAATATATGCATCTGTTTGTAGGAAAAAGCTTTGAAGGCGCAGTCAAGGAATGTGACGAAGGCGTGCTTGAATGGGTAGAAAAAGAAAAAGTCAAGGAGCTTGCACTCTGGGAGGGTGACAAAATATTCCTTGACCTTATGGCAAAAAACGTACCGTTTTTCTCTTTAAAGCTGGTATATGAAGGAGACAAGCTTACCAAAGCTATATTAAACGGCAAGGCGGTCAGTGACCGCTGACAATTCTCACCTTTCCTAATCTATTAATTTCCTGAAGCAAAGCAAAACGGTGAGGTTTTATTAAAACAAATTTATTTCAAGTCGATAAATCCTGACAAAATCAAACATCGCGAAGTTGTATAATGAAAAACAGAGGTGAGTGCAATATACATTGACGTCTATTTTTTCATAAACTTCGCGATTGATTTTTTATCTCTTTTTTCCGTTGAAAAGGTTTTGTTGATCCCCGAATCAAAAAAACGCTGTGTCGCAGGGGCTGTAATAGGTGCAATATATTCCGTTGTACATTTTCTATATCAGCTTCCCACAATATATCATCTGCCTGTTGCAATAGGAATGGTGAGCGTAATTACATATAAAAAGAAGCTGTGGCATACTCTGGGCGGAGTAGGTGTATTTATCGGTGCCGAAATATTTATCGGAGGGTGCATATATGCACTCAAAAAACTATCGGACGCATTGCCTCAAAAAAGTCTGGTGCTGACAGCATTTATAATTTTCATTTCCGTTATTGGATACGAATTTTATTCTCTTGTGGGTTTTATATTAAAAAAGAGGCTGTCTGTTCTGTCGCTTAATGCAAGGCTGTGGCACAAAGGAAAATGTGCCAACCTTATTCTAATGATAGACAGCGGAAATCTTGTGCGGGAATACAGCACAAAAAAACGTGTAATATTCATTAAAGCAGATGCAATAAAGTCCGCTATAGGCGACGTAGATACCCTGTTTGAGAGGGAAAAGTGCTACGTCATCCCAATAGATACTGCATCAGGAAAAGGCTCGGTAATGGGATTTGTACCGGACTGTATAGAATTCAGTGACAAAAAATACAACGATGAAGAATTTATTGTGGTGCCCGATATACGCGGAGGTAAGTTTGGCGGATATGACGGTATTGCACCGCTTGTATAGGAGAGCTATGTTTACAATATTTAAAAAAATCAAAGAGAAGCTTAAAGACCTTTTCAACAGCGGAAGCTATTACGTCACGTCAAACGTCAGCCTGCCTCCCCCGCTGTCTCAGGAGGAGGAAGCAATTGCTCTGCAAGGGCTAATAAGTGAGGATACGGCACTTGCAGAAGAATGCCGAAACAAGCTTATAGCTCACAATCTGAGACTTGTGGTGTATATTTCCAAAAAGTTTGAAAGCACTAATATAGGTACAGACGATCTTGTATCCATTGGAACAATAGGTCTGGTGAAGGCAATAAACACCTTTAATCCCCAAAAAAACATAAAAATT
>JAZSDT010000083.1:0-60841 GCA_045531285.1 Eubacteriales bacterium | reverse complement strand
TAAAATCTGAAATACAGGAACGGATTGTAAGAGCCGTCTACAAGGTATGCTGTGCACACCAGAAGAAGTATAATGCATACTGCAGGCTCGATTACAGCCACAACGTTTTTTGCCTTGCCGTCGGCAAGCTTTGAGTGAAGCATCTTGGGAAGAGGCGTAGAGCCTAAAATTCCAAGAATAAATATAAGGGCATTGCTGGATAGGTGATAAAGGGTGAAGCTGTTTGAGAAAGCGTATCCTCCAATACCTATCATGCCTAAAAGGTCCTGACCGGCAACAGCCATATCAGGCGCATTGAAGATTACAAAGCCTATTGTTACAAAGAGCATGGTGTATACGTGAGCAATAACGGCATTCTTCTCAATGAGCTTTCTTACAAAGAACTTTTCTGTGATGAGAAGCACTGCATATAACAGTCCCCACATTACAAAGTTCCATGCCGCGCCGTGCCATAAGCCTGTCAGCATCCATACCACGAGGGTGTTGAAGAGCCATCTGCCGATATTTACACGGTTGCCGCCAAGGGGAATGTAAACGTAGTCTCTGAACCAAGAGCCAAGGGACATATGCCATCTGCGCCAGAATTCGCTGATGCTCTTGGATATATATGGATAATTGAAGTTTTCGATGAAATTGAATCCGAATATTTTACCAAGACCTATTGCCATATCCGAATATCCCGAAAAGTCGAAATAAACGTGTATAGCGAAGGCTATGGCGTATACCCAGAAGAAGAGAGTTGACTTTTCTGAGGTCTCGCGGAAAAGGTCACACACAGCACCCATCTGATTTGCAATGAGTACTTTTTTGGAGAGGCCTACTATAAAGCGTCTCATACCAAGGTAGAACTTTTCAAAGGAATGCTCCCTTGATTCAAGCTCACGGGCAATGTCTACGTAACGTACGATAGGACCTGCAATGAGCTGAGGAAAAAGAGCTACGTAGGTGCCGAAATTGATTATGTTTTTCTGATAGGGAACGTTACCGCGGTATACGTCAATCGTGTAGCTGAGTATCTGGAAGGTATAGAAGCTTATACCGATGGGAAGAGCAATTCTCAAGAGAGGCACAGAGAGTCCTGTAACCGCATTGAAATTGTCAATGAAGAAATCGGCATACTTAAAGAAGCCAAGAAGCAAAACGCTTGATATAACCGAAACGGTAAGCCACAGCTTCTTCATAGCCTTGGTTTTGGATTTATCGATAAACATACCGATAAAGAAGCCCAAAAGGATGGAAGCCGCCATTAAAAACAAATATACAGGCTCACCCCAGCCGTAGAAAATAAGACTGGCTACGAGAAGAACTGCATTTTTTAAAAATTTGGGTACGCAAAAATAAACAATTAATACAATGGGCAAAAAATAAAACAGAAAGGGAATACCCGAAAAAAGCATTATGTCACCGCCTTAAAAAAAGAGGGAGCTGTATTAACAGCTCCCCTTGATAATGTATAAATTAGCCCTTTACAGACTCGTATTCAACTGCTCCTACAACCTCTTCAAATGCGGTTACAAAGCCGTCAACGGGGATCTCCATTGAAGAATCGATCATAACAAGCATTACTGTGTTGCCATGGGTAACTGTTCTGATAAGGTCTGCTTCAACGCACATCCACTTTCTCTGGTCGATGCCGTTCATCATAGCGTCAGCAACTGCATTTACGTCCTCGCCGTCCTTAACGGTAACAAGAACAAGAGAGTATGCCTGAGCGCCTATCATAGACTCTGAAACAAGAAGGTCAGCAACCTTGGAGTCATCAGCCATACCTGTGTAGTATGCATATGAATCTGCTGTAATCATTTCTGCGGGGATTGTACCTGCCATGAAGGGAACGGGGTACTTTTCGTAGATAGCGTCTACTGTAGCCTGAAGGCCGGATGCTGCGGGAACTTCGGGCTCAACAGGAGTCTCATCTTCAACAGGAGTCTCGTCTTCAACGGGAGTTTCGGGGAGCTCGTCGGGAGTAACTGTTTCCTGGTTTTCAACTTCCTGGTTGTTGGGGGATACTGTCTCGTCCTTTGCGCAGGATACGAGGAGTACGCTTGCGGCAAGAAGAGCCGCGAGGATGATGCTAAGCTTTTTCATTTTGTTTTTCCTTTCGTTTAGAAAATTATTTTTTTGACAAAACCCATTGGGCTTTGTTATTTTTTGAAATACAGTATGAGTCATCGCCTACGGTAATTGTGTAACCGTCATTGTAGGAAACAAGCTCTACAGACCACAGAATGTAGGTGTCACTGTCTATTTTGACACTGTTACCGGCGTTTGTCGCCTTGTCTTCTCCCAGAATTATAATACTTCCGTGAGAAACTGTTACGTCTGTTTTTTTATCGGTCTTTATGGTCAGTGGTATCTCTTCAACGTCTCTTGCGGAAAGAAGAGCTATCCTTGCGTTTGAATTATCTGCCGTGTTTAAAACTACGGCATTTTTGTCAAGCGGCATATCGGAGTAATAGAGTTGAGTTTTTGTATCGGGGAGGAAAGCAAAAACTGCGACTATTACCAATAATGCCGCCGCAAGTGCATAGCACATACGGACCTTCGAGGAAATTCGGCTGTTGTTCTTTGCCTGCTCCGCCATCACTTTTTCTTTGATGGAATCGGGAGCTGTGATACTCATGTAAGCATCTATATCTTTTTTGTCTATCATCGGGCAACACCTCCAATTATAAATCAATTTTCAGCTTTTCTCTTGCCCTTGCCAAACGCATTTTGACAGCGGAAACCGATATTCTGAGTATTCTTGCACACTCTTCGACGCTGTATCCTTCATAATAGTGGAGTAGTATGGGAGTTTTGTAGGTATCCTCCAGCCCCAGCACAGCTTCCGTAACCTCGCCTGCTCCCATTTCTGCGCATATTTCAGCGGCATCTTCAAGAGGGGAGTGGGTGCGTACACTTCTGCGTCTGGCGGCATCGTGGCACTGGTTTACGGTCACCCGTATGAACCAAGCCTTTTCGTGCTCTTCACCGAAAAAGTGGGGTGTGGAGTTTATATATTTCATAAATACGTCGTGTACCGCATCCTCTGCGTCTTCCTTTGATAAAAGATGTGAGAGTGCCAGTCGGTACAGCATATTTGAATACTTGCCGTAAACCTCGTCAAACTGCTCCGTAACGGAACGGCTCATTTGTACCTCCTATCCTTAACACGCATAAGCGTGCGGTAAGGTCACATTTTTTTGAAAAATTTTTATAAAAGAAAATTAAATCTAATACAACCTCGCTGTTTTGCTTTTTTGAGAGTATGCACAACGTTGCGATAGGCGAGATTCTCAAAGCAAACTGTCACCTTTATATTTTACCATATAAATTCTTTTTTGACAACCCCTAAATTAATACTTGTAAAATTTATGAAAATGTGTTATGATAATACAAAGTTAGCAATGACAAACTGAGGTGAAACAATGAAAAAACGCTTTACTGTAGAGGGTATGAGCTGCTCTGCCTGTTCGGCTGCCGTTGAACGTGCAGTGTCAAGGCTGGACGGTGTTGTGTCTGCCCCTGTAAACCTGCTTGCCAAAACAATGGTGTGCGACTTTGACGAAACCAAGGTAAGCACAGAGGATATAATCCGTGCCGTATCCAAGGCAGGATTTGAGGCAAGTGAAATAACAGACGAAAAAAAGGAAAAACAGCCCGACACGAAGGTTGAGCCATTTACCCCTGTCAAGACACGACTTGTTGTATCTTTTGTTTTTTTGGCGGTTTTGATGTATATTTCAATGGGACATATGCTGTCTCTTCCTCAGCCCTTTTTCTTCAAGGGCAGAGAAATGGCACTTGTATTTTCCTTTAGCCAGTTTATTCTGACACTTCCTGTTCTCTACGTAAACCGAAAGTTTTTTGTTTCGGGATGGAAGGCGTTGAAAAATAAAGCTCCCAATATGGATACGCTTGTTGCCACAGGCTCTTTGGCAGGCGTTGTGTACGGCATTTTTGCCATATATATGATAGGATGGGGACTTGGTACGGGGAACACCCACACGGTTGACCTCTACCGTCATAACCTGTACTTCGAGTCATCGGCAATGATACTCACTCTTGTAACGCTGGGAAAATTCTTTGAAGAGCGCTCAAAGGACAAAACAGGTGACGCTCTCAGAGGACTGGAAAAGCTGCGTCCCGAAACCGTTACTGTGGAAAGAGAGGGCAGAGAAGTACAAATACCTACCGACGATGTTGTCGTAGGTGATATAGTAGTACTTCGTCCGGGCTCCAGAGTGGCACATGACGGCATCATAACCGAGGGCCACGCAACCTTTGATATGTCAAGCCTTACGGGAGAAAGTGTCCCGGTGGAAAAGGGAGTGGGTGATGAGATAACTTCGGCAAGCCTCGTTGTAGATTCTTACGTTAAATTCCGTGCTGTCAGTGTGGGAAAGGATACTACACTGTCACAAATAATATCACTGGTGGAAAATGCCGCCGCAACAAAGGCACCTGTTGCTAAGCTAGCCGACAAAATAAGCCGTATATTTGTGCCTACAGTTATGGCAATATCCTTGGTGACGTTTATAATATGGATGCTTATTGGAAGCGGCTTTGAATACGCTTTGTCCAGAGCTCTGTCTGTGCTGGTAATTTCATGTCCCTGTGCACTGGGACTAGCCACACCTGTTGCGATAACCGTATCTGTGGGAAGACTGGCAAGTGAAGGAATACTTGTAAAAAATGCATCATGGGCTGAGCTTACGTCGAGTATTTCTGTTGCGGTTTTTGATAAAACAGGTACAGTAACCACAGGAAAGATGCAGGTCAGCGACGTGGTATCAGACAGCCAAGAGGCTCTTTTACGGCTTGCACGCTCTCTTGAGCTGTCAAGTGAGCACCCGTTGGCAAAGGCAATCGTGGAGTATACACGCGACGTAGAAGCCTTTTCGGTTACGGATTTCCGTTCTGTTTTGGGACGTGGTGTAGAAGCAAATTACGAAGGTCACCGTCTGCTTGGCGGAAACAGCTCCTATATGCAGGAAAACGGAGTTGATATAACGGCTTATGAAGAAAGAGCAAACGCTCTATCCTTGGAAGGCAAGACCTCTATGTATTTTGCCGTTGATGACCGTGTGATAGGTATTATTGCAATCAGCGACAGAGTCAAGGACGGAGCAAAAGAGACCTTCGCCGCTCTTAAAGAAATGGGCATAAAAACGGTATTGCTCACGGGTGACAACAAAGCTACAGCAGATGCCGTGGCAAAAGAGATAGGTGTTGACGAGGTTATTGCTCAGGTTATGCCTGCCGACAAGGAAGCTCACATAAAGAAGTATCAGCAAAGCGGCAAGGTGGCAATGATTGGAGACGGAGTAAACGACAGTCCTTCGCTTGCATCGGCAGATATTGGAGTATCCCTTGGAAGCGGTACGGATATTGCAATTGACGCATCCGACGTTGTGCTTATGGGAGAGGATATCCGACAGGTCGTGCGTGTTGTAAAGTATGCCAAAACCACGTTGCGTATTATTAAGCAAAATTTGTTTTGGGCGTTTTTCTACAACGTTTTGGGAATTCCCCTCGCCGCAGGTGTGTTCAGCACATTTGGGCTAGTGCTTAATCCTATGATAGGTGCTGCCGCTATGAGCTTCAGCTCGGTGTTTGTTGTAAGTAATTCATTAAGATTATTAAAAAAATAAAGGAGAACTGTTATGGAAAAGATTGTTAAGGTAGAAGGTATGCATTGTAATCATTGTTCGTCAAGGGTTGAAAAAGCGTTGACAGAGTTGGGATACTCGGTGAGCATCAACCTTGAAAGCGGTGAAGTAAAGGTATCAAAGGCATCTATTGACGATGCAGAGGTAAAGAATGCAATTGAAGAGCTTGGCTTTATAGTGAAATAAAGTTGCTATCTTGTGAAAAAGCGGAGAGCCTCCGCTGGCAAATCTCGCCTACCCTTATGACAATACTACCCAAACAAAGCAAAACGGCGAGAGCGTAATAATCGAGAAATTTCATATAAAGTGAAAAAGCGGCTAGCAGCCGCTGGCAAATCTCGCCTACCCTTATGACAATACTACCCAAACAAAGCAAAACGGCGAGGGCGTAATAATCGAGAAATTTCCCATAAAGTACAAAAATACGTCTCACAAAAGTGAGACGTATTTTTGTATACCGATAAATAATTACTTTACGAATGTTTGACGGTATGCTTTATAAGCCTTGTTAACGGCACCTGCAAGGAACGCCATAACGATGAGGAGTACAGCTGTTACTATTGCATAAACGATTCCTACAAGCAATACGTTAACGATTGCCGTAAGTAAAATTGTAACAACTACAAGTCCTACGGATTTATTTGCTGCAGAGATAAGAAGGAAGATGACCGAAAGAATTGCTATACCCGCAACGGAACAGATTATTACGTTGAGTACAAGTACAACGATTTCTCCAAGCGAATCTGCGTAATCGTATTTTTCCGCATAGTCTCTTGAAACGGGATTATCGTGCTCAATACAGTCAAGAACCGATATATAGAAGGATCTTGTGTTGAGAAGGTTTGGAGCGTCCATAAAGATAACGCATTCGTCAAGAGCCTTCTCAGCCATCTTTTGCTCTTCAGCTGTCAAATCGTCGATGTTTTCTTCATAAGAAGTCTTTGCATATTGATAAAGCTCGTCATCCTTAAGGAAGGTTTCAAACTCTTCGATTATATCGTCGTTAGAACCTACGATATCCTTTGCAAAGTCAAGTGCAGGGATATCAAACACGTGGGTGGTAAGTGCAAGATATGCACCGCCGATAACAAGAGCCGCACATACAATAAATGCTAACCAAGTAAGCTTAGAAACGGCTTTTATACCCTTTGTTGCCTCTTTTTTAATGAATTCACCCTTCTTCAAAGGTTTTTCCGGAGTAGTGGGACAGTTTGGACAGGTTGTTGCGCCTTCTGGCATTTCCATGCCGCATTTTGGACAAGTCATAGTCATTTCTCCTTTATCATTTTTTTATTATGAAAGCTTATCGAAAGCCTTAATAATCTTCTTGTAGTGGATTCTTGCAGAGGGATATACCTTTGCGTAGTAGGATTCAAAGTTGGACTGACCCGAGGTCATCATATTCTGAAGTGTATAGCCGAAGCCCTGCCAGTTATCATAAACGTATCCAAAGTCAAAGAGACGTGAGTTGATAACAATATCAAGGACTTCCTTGGATTCTGAGTCACGGAGATATCTGGTCTTGAGAGCTATCTCGTAAAGTGTGGGAATAACTGTCTTGTAGGATTCAGCCGAGAGCGCTTCAACGCAAGTGCCTACAAATTCGATATCCTTAACAGTCTTGGGGATTGCGGAAACTGTATGCTCACCGTATGACTGTGTTTTGTACTCGGGCTGGTTTTCATTCCACTTGGGAAGGGGAAGAACACCGTACTCGTCCTCGAAGTTACGGAATCCTTCTGATGTAAGGTCACCCAGAGGAACTATCATAAATATAGTCTTCTTTTCCAGGAACATATCGGTTTCTGTGGGGAACTGGAAGCCTACACCGTTCATGTTGTAGCAATAGTCATAGAGTGCTGCAACGATGTTGTTTATCTTATCTGTCTTAATTGAAATTGTGGGAACGCCTTCCTGGTCCTTTATCATAATGGGGTTGTCGAACGCCCAGAGCCACTGATTCATACGGCTGTGTGTGGGCTGAACCATACCGTAGAAGTCGTTTTCGGACTTCTCACCGTCACCGTCGGAGTCTACCCATATATCCTTTACAAGATTTGTAAAGGTGTCAAAGGTCCAATTGCCGCTAAGCGCTATTTTGTAAAGGTCGCCAAGGTCATACGAGGTAGCAAGGTTTTTATTGAATACCATGCAGTACGTACAAGCTATAGACGAATAGTTGAAGTCTGAGATTGCAAGTATACATTTTCCGTCATAGGTGAGCTCGTTTGACGTGGAGGCAGCCCACCAAGGCTTCGAAAAGTCAACGTTGGGAACGTCATACCAGTTGATGAAGAGGTTCTTTGTTACCATACCGCCTGTTGTAAGCACGTGGTTTACAAGAAGGTCAAATTCATCTGCACCCGAGAGTACGTTCTTCTGTACCCAGCTGGAAACCTCGTTTATTCCCGCAACGTACACAGGCTCGATTACAAAGTTGAAGCGGTTTTCAACCTTAGTGTTTCTGGCATATTTAGCATCTTTGATAAGGTCGCCTTTGTTACGGTCCTCTTCGGAAATATATACTTCCGTTTCGTTGTGAAGTACGATTCTGAGAGGTCTTCCGCCAAAATCGTATTCACCAAGCTCGTCGTCGATGGCTGCACGCTCTGCGAAAATATCTCCTTCAACGTTTTCGCCTTCACTGAAGTTGGTGTTTTCTTTTTGGGGATTTTCGGTTTCTGTGTCTTTGCTGCAAGAGGTCACGGCAAAAAGCATACAGAAAACAAAAGCAGTCAAAATTAAAAGTGTCAACACTCTTTTCATGAAAATGATTCTCCTTTTACTTATATTTAACACATATATATTATCATAAATCAAAGTTTTTGTAAAGTACAATTTGCCGGTCTTTTGTTATATAGCTTCAAAAAGGCAGAATATTTCACAAAAATAATTAAGGTATCTAGTAAATTGTTACCAATATACAATTCTTTCTTTATTCTCAAAAGCAATGCCGTGTGCATAGTATAAAAAGGGAGGAAAAGCCATGTATAATTTTATCACACCCAATTATGACCTGAAGTGTGACAGAAGGGCAAGAGAGCTTATGGATATGCTGTCCTTGCGAGATAACGTATACACCGTAAATTCAGCCGACGACGTATGCGGAATAGAAGCACCTGTTGTCATACTTCCTTTTTTTATAGATGATGACAAAGCAGCCTCTCTGCTTGAGGCGATACCCGAAGGAAGCCACGTCTTTGGGGGACACGACGGACAGGCGACCAGACAGGTAATAAACAAAAAAGGTCTGGTATACACAAACATTCTCAACGAGGAGCAATTCTGTCGGGAAAATGCACTGATTACAGCCGAGGGAGCAATGTCACTTATTATAAATGCTACCCCGACAACACTGTATTCAATGCGTGTTGCAGTGCTGGGATACGGAAGAATAGGGCAGAGACTTACCAGAATGCTGTTGGCAATGGGGGCTACAGTCAAGGTGTTTACCTCGGCAGAGGAAGAGCTCAGCCTTGCCCACACAAGAGGTATATCCGCCTGTCATCTTTGGCAGAGGGACAGAATGGAGGTATTCAACACTCTTGTAAATACTGTTCCGTTGCGTCACGTGGTGGATGCAGAAACCTTGGAAAAGCTTTCGCCCGACGTGTACATTCTGGACCTTGCCAGCGGCGAGAACAACGTAAATTGGAGCACAATGCACGCTCTTTCGCTCAAAGGCGAGAGAGGTAACTCTCTTCCTCAGCGAATATCCCCGAAATCTGCGGCACTTGCCGTTAAAAATGCAATTTTCAGACATCTTAACTAAGGAGAGACCTATGGACAAAGTCAGACTCGGTTTTGCACTTACAGGCTCTTTCTGTACACTCGAGACAGTGCTGGAGGAAATGTCGCAGCTCTGTCCCGATAAATATGAAATAACACCCATACTTTCACCTATAGTAGCTTCTTCTTCAACAAGGTTTATGGAAAAGGATGACCTTTTTTCAAGGCTGTCTATGATAACTCCAAAAAAACCCATAACTACGATTCCGGAAGCAGAGCCTATAGGTCCCAAAAAGCTTTTTGACGTTATAGTGGTTGCTCCGTGCACCGGTAACACCATGTCAAAGCTTGCCTTGGGTATAACTGATACCTCGGTCACAATGGCTGTCAAGGCGGCTCTCAGAAACGAGATACCCATTGTTATAGCCGCCTCCACCAATGATGCACTGGGGGCAACGGCAAAGAATATCGGACTCCTGCTCAATACGAAAAACGTTTATTTCGTACCCTTTTCACAGGATATGCCGGACAGTAAGCATCGGTCAATGGTTGCCGATTTTACACTGATAGAGGATACCGTGGAAAAAGCAATGGAGGGTGTACAGCTTCAGCCTATCATAAAATGAATCATAGCTGTTTGAAAGCTCTGCTTGAGTTTTTAAACAGCTTTATTTATACCGGAAAATTGCATTAGATCAATCTCACTGCTTTGCGGTTTTGTATACCACGTTACGTAGTTTTGCTAACTAAATTCTTTAAGGGTACTTGACTTTTTTTGCACTATGGAGTAAAATACACGTGAATGTTTTTTATTGGGAGGATTTTATGAAGGAGCAAAAGCGAAGATTCGGTGACAGAAAAGACGGTTACCGTGTCAGAAACCTTGACTCTATGCACGCTATAGCACCGCTTATTATGCCGCAAAGAACCGACAACGAAGCGGTGATGAACGAAGTGTTCGACATTACGGCACTCAAGGACTATCTCGAAAAGAAGAATGCAGACTCACCTGAGTTTAAATATACTTTTTTTCACGTTATACTGGCGGCAATTGCCAAAACTATAGTTCTTAGACCAAGACTTAACAGATTTTATCAAGGCTCTAAGCTGTTTGACAGAAAGGATATTACGTTTTCTTTCGTTGTAAAAAAACAGTTCCAGGACGATGCCTACGAAGCACTTGCTATCATAAAGATAGACGAGGATTCAAAAGTATCTCCCGTTGAGCAGATATATTCCAAGACTAAAAAGATAGTGTACTCTGTCAGACGTGAAAATAAAAAGGACGGTACTACAGAAATAATCGATAAGCTTGTCACAAGCTTGCCCATACCGATTTTGAGAGTCGTTATGAGGACATTGGGATGGCTTGACTATCACGGTCTGTATCCTACAGCCCTTATGAACGACGACCCCTATTTTTCATCTGTGTTCGTTTCAAATCTGGGAAGCATCAAGATGCACGCTTCCTACCATCATCTTGCAAATTGGGGAACAAACTCGTTTTTTGCCATTGTCGGCGAAAAAAAACTGCGTCCGTTCTTTAAAGAAGACGGCTCATATGAGCTTCGCGACTCCATTGACCTTGGACTTACAATAGATGAGCGTATTGCAGACGGCGTATACTTTGCAAAGAGTATAAAGATTTTGCATAAGCTTCTTGAAAACCCAGAGCTTTTAGACCTTCCAATTGATACTCCGGTGGAAGTGTGAACGAAAGGACGATTTATGAAAGAAACCAGAACCCCTTGGCTTGACAATTACGGAGACGTACCCGCACATCTTGAATATCACAGCGGTTCAATGTACGATCTCGTCAGTGACGTTGCCACAAAGTATCCCGACTACGTAGCCTATGACTTTATGAGTGAGCCTACAACCTACAAGAGATTTATTAACAGTGTTGATACGTGTGCAAAGGCTCTCAAGGCACAGGGGCTCAGAGAGGGCGACAAGGTAACTATCTGTATGCCCAATTGCCCTCAGGGTATTATAATGTTTTATGCAGTAAACCTGGCAGGTGGTATAGCGAATATGATACATCCGCTGTCAAGTGAGAATGAAATTGAATTTTATCTCAAGGACTCAAACAGTCTGTTTGCTATAACTTTAGACCAGTTTTATAAAAAATTCGAGAATATACGAGAGAGGGTAGACCTCCCCAATCTTATTATTGCACGTATTTACGATGCGCTCCCCTCGAGACTAAAGCTTGGCTATGCTCTTACACAGGGCAGAAAGATACCCAAGATTCCCAAGGACGCTCCCATCATCAAATGGAATGACTTTATGAAAAAGGGCAGTGAGTGGAAGGGTAACTATAAGAGTGTCAAGAAGGCATCCGACCCTGCCGTTATACTCTACAGCGGAGGAACAACGGGCACAAACAAGGGAATCCTTCTTTCAAACCTTAATTTCAATGCCCTTGCATCTCAGATCATCGCTACAAATCCAATCTTTTCACCCGGTGATAAGATGCTTGCCGCAATGCCCATTTTCCACGGCTTCGGCCTAGGTGTAAGCATACACTCGATGCTGGGCAACGGAGGAAGATGCATTCTTGTTCCCAGATTTACTCCCGAAAGCTATGCAAAGCTTGTTATCAAGTGTCAGTGTAATTTTATCGCGGGAGTACCCACACTCTACGAGGCGCTTCTCCGTCAGAATTGTATGGACGGCGCCGACCTGTCATATCTTAAGGGTGTGTTCAGCGGCGGCGATTCGCTGTCGATAGAGCTTAAAAAGAAGTTTGATAAATTCCTTGCAGAGCATAATTCCAAGGTTCAGATACGAGAGGGCTACGGCACTACAGAATGTGTTACAGCCAGCTGTTTGACTCCCTTGCATCTTGCTAAGGAGGGCAGCATAGGTCAGCCCTTCCCCGATACCTACTACACTATCGTTGAACACGGAACGGTCAATGAGGTTGATTACGGAACAGAGGGTGAAATATGTATTTCAGGTCCTACCGTTATGATGGAATACGTAAATCATCCCGACGAGACCGCCTCTACTCTCCGCCGGCACGAGGATGGAAAAATATGGGTACATACAGGTGACCTTGGATATATGGACGAGGACGGCTTCGTTTATTTCAAGCAGAGAATAAAGAGAATGATAGTAACAAGCGGATACAACGTTTATCCTTCACAGCTTGAGAACATTCTCGATGCCCACGAGCTTGTACAAATGAGCTGTATAATAGGCGTTCCCGATTCCCTGAAGATACAGAAGGTAAAGGCATTTGTAATGCTCAAGCCCGGTGTTAAACCCAGCGAAGAAAACAAAAAGATACTTCTCGACCACTGCCGAAAGAATATTGCAAGGTATGCCGTACCCTACGATATTGAGTTCCGTGAGTCACTGCCCAAGACCCTTGTCGGAAAGGTGGCGTATCGTCAGCTTGAGGAAGAGGAGCTTGGAAAAATAAAGGCAGAAGTGAAATAAATAAGGAGAATAGACTGCCTTCGGGCAGTCTATCATATTTTATGCTTACAAAAGAAAAGATAAAAAAATACAATGCCGAGGTACTGGCACGCATCAGTGCTTTTATGAACTACAATTCCGATTTCATCACCTCGGATATAATAGACGAGCTTGTCAACGAGTGCGGTGTCGATACAAAATATGCATTCTCCGTAGTCCTTGCCTCAGCTTGCTATATGCACATTGACAGTGACGAAGAGGACAGGGAAATGTTTGAATACTATTTCCCCGAAATGATACACTACGTAAAAAAAGAGGATTACGATTGTGACCCCTACTATAAAAATATCAAGGTCACTCCCATCAAGGAAAAGAACTGGGACTTCCACACGGCTGTTATCAAGCCCTATGAGCTCATTCCCCTTGATGACCTAAAGGAGATGGAGGACGGCAGAATAATTCCGCAGGTCGCCTTCTTCGACTGTGAGTTTCCCTATCCCGTAATACTGGAAAACGGAGTGGAGTGGATGCTTGTAACTCCCAATGAGGTTGAGACCATGCGGGAGGCTATCGAGATTGCGAAGGGAAAGGTTGCAACCTACGGTCTGGGCTTGGGATATTTCCCGTATATGACATCGATTATGGACTGTGTTGACAGTGTTACCGTAGTTGAACGTGACCAAAGCGTTATCGATATATTCAAGCGTTTTATCCTTCCTCAGTTTCCCAACAAAGAAAAAGTGAAAATAGTCCATGCCGATGCCTTTGAGTATGCCGAAAAGGTGGCTCCGCTGGAAAAATTCGATTATATTTACGCTGACACCTGGCACGACCCTTCCGACGGCGTTGATATGTATTTGCGATTCAAAGCACTGGAGCATCTTTGCCCCGACACAAGATTCGAGTATTGGATAGAAAAGACTATGAAGCACTATTTACCTGTGGAGGAAAAATGAATAAGCTGCGTATTATAATCTCCATGCTTATATTCGGTACGCTGGGAATTTTCGTGGACAGGCTGACTTATCCTTCTGCGTTTATCGCCCTGTTCCGTGCCGCTTGCGGATTCTTTATACTGTTATTGTATGCCGCCGTATGCCGTAAAAGGCTGAGCTTCAAGAGTATTGCTTCAAATTTCCTGTTACTTTTGCCGTCGGGAATTTTCCTGGGCTTAAATTGGGTATTGCTTTTTGAAGCATACAGATATACCGGCGTTTCCTTTGCTACACTTTGCTATTATATGGCACCTGTGTTTGTGATTTTCTTGTCTCCTTTGTTCCTCAAAAGAAAGTCAAGCGCCTTTAAGAATGCCTGTGCAGCAGTTGCCGTAGCAGGTATGGTGCTGCTGTCGGGAGTGCAGTCCTTCGGTCATTGGAAGGGACTTTTATTTGGATTGACAGCGGCGTTGCTCTATGCCCTTATCGTCCTTATGAGTTCACGCTTAAAGAACGTAACCTCCGTTGAAACAACGGTTTTTGAGCTTGGCGTTTCGGCACTTGTACTGCTTCCGTACGTTCTTTATAAATATGACCTTACAACACTTGACTTTGACACGAAAAGCATTATAATATTACTTATATTGGGTATTGTTCACACAGGTATTGCCTATCTTCTTTATTTTGGAGCAGCCAATAAGCTCGCTCCTCAGACTGTGGCAGTATACAGCTACATTGACCCTGTTTTTGCAATTATTCTCTCATCGGTACTTACCCACACTGTACTCAGCCTGCCCGAAACGGTTGGAGCTGTTATGATACTTGGTGCGGCAATTGTATCGGATATGAAAAAATGAAAGCCTTTTGCTATGGAAATGCATTTTTTATATGCTAGGGAATTGCATTAAATCAATCTCGCTGTATGCTCAAAGGTTACGATAGGCGAGCTTTGTCGGTGGCTGCTAGTCGCTACAGACCAAAAACTTTGGTACGAATATAAATGTTAGGTGAAACAGATGGTAATATTTAAATTAACGCTCAATCAAATGCTGATGATGTTCTTTCTCATTCTTGTTGGCTACATCTTGAGAAAGAAAAGTCCTTTGCCCGACAACTCACATACCGTTATGTCAAAGCTGGAGACCTTTGCCTTGACACCCGCTTTGTCGCTTTATAATATGATGACAAAGTGTAACGTGCGCACTTTTTCGGAAAACTGGACCTTGATACTGTACGGTCTCATAATGATCGTATCGGCTGTGTTGCTTTCATATCCTTTGTCGAGACTTTTTATCAGAAATTATAAGGATTCCCCCGAGCTAGAATATCAAAGAAATATTTACAAGTATGCTATGACCTTTGGAAACTTCGGGTTTATGGGAAATTTCATAATTCTGGGTGTCTGGGGCAACGACTTCTTTTACAAGTATTCGCTTTTTACCCTGTTTGTAAATATCATCTGTAACAGCTGGGGACTGTATATCCTCATACCGAAGGAAAGAAGTGCAGGTCTGGTTGCCAACCTAAAAAAAGGTTTGATAACACCGCCTACCATTGCTTTGCTTTTGGGTATTGTTTTGGGACTTGTAGGATTAAGTAATTATGTTCCTAATTTTATGGTGAGTGCGTTTCAGAGTGCAGGTAACTGTCAGGGACCAATAGCTATGCTTCTTGCAGGTTTCGTTATAGGAGGTTATAACTTTAAGGAGCTTATACTTAACAAAAAGGTGTACGTGGCTACTCTCCTGAGGCTAGTTGTTATTCCGTCATTAATTATGCTTGTATTGGGAGCGCTCAACACAAATAAGGAAATAATGACACTGGCGTTGATCACCTTTGCCACACCCTTGGGACTGAATACCATCGTTTATCCGGCGGCATACGGCGGAGACCCGAAAACAGGCGCGTCAATGGCTATGATATCTCACACGTTGTCTGTTGTTACGATTCCCTTGATGTATTTGATATTTATTGCTTAACATAAAAAAACTGCAACTATGTTGCAGTTTTTTTTGTATACTAGGAAATTGCATTAAATCAACCTCGCCATTTTTCATTGCAGGGGTATATTTAAAGGTTGCGATAGGCGAGCTTTGCCAGCGGCTGCTAGCCGCTTTTTTGTATACTAGGAAATTGCATTAAATCAACCTCGCCGTTTTTCATTGCAGGGGTATATTTAAAGGTTGCGATAGGCGAGCTTTGCCAGCGGCTGCTAGCCGCTTTTTTATATGCTAGGAAATTGCATTAAATCAACCTCGCCGTTTTGCATTGTCGGGATATATTCAAAGGTTACGATAGGCGAGCTTTGCCAGCGGTCGCTGACCGCTTTTTTATTTTTGATTATGGTACTCTATTATGAAACACCTGACAGTAATGAGTTGGTGAGAATTTGCGAGATACTCTCGGGGAGGGTGGATAAGAATCCGAAAATATCGGCTGTGGACAGCCAGTTCATAATTCCGTTTTCGTCGGCAACAATTTCAAAATTTTCGGGAGCAACAAGCTCGTTTGCTTCATTGTAGTCGGCATCCACACCTATACAGAGTACGCTTTCGCCGTTGGAAAGAATGTCCATAGTGTACTTAACGTTGCCGATAAGCTTCTCTGCATCCAAATCGGTTTCAAAGCTAAGCACAAATGAAAGCTTTGCTGGGTCAATACCCATTGCCGCAAGGTCTATTCCTGTTTCGGCTTCAAACTCCCCGGCGTTGAGATTTGCTGTAAATTCTTCTGAGGGAGTAAGCGTTATCTTTGCAGTTGTTCCGTCTGCCTTCACGTTTTCGTATGCCGCGTTCAATACGTCCTTGCCTTCTACAGACAGTACCGCATTACCGCTGCCAACACCGTTTTTCACAGTGCCTTCCATAACAAGCTTCACTATTTCAAAGCCTGCATCTATGACTTCAAATTCCATCGCACTGCCGTCGGCTGTGCAATTAAATTCGCATACACTACCGTCACCGTATGCCAGATTACGTCCCACAATATTGCCTGTAGAATCAACGTAAGCTGTGTACGTTACGTTTCCGATTTCATCAAACGTACCGTCAATATCTGCAATGATACTGTCGAAGTTTTCGTTAAGCTCTTTTCTTGCTTCTAAATGCTGGGAAGCTTCTTCGCTGTCCAAAGCAATTGCCGTAACAAGCTTTTCATATACTCCCCATATTTCTTCATCGTCCTTGAGCTCGGTGAGCAGCGCTACGTTCAACGCTTCAAGGTCATCGGGGGTAAACGTTATTGTAAGTGCCGTGCAATTATTTTTGGTGCTTCCGATCAATATTTCGGCATCGCTCTTTTCAACGGTCTTAACCTGTTCAAGAACCAAATCAAGATAGCGCATAACAACGCTCTTCAAGGTCTCGCTTTTGGGTAAAGCACTGTACATGGATAGTGCTTTTTCCAAAGAAGACGTAAAGTCTTCGCTTTCAAATAATCCGCTTAAGTCCTCGCCTGTCATAGCTTCAAGGTCCAGCTTCATTGCAGTCTGGCTAAGCTCGGGAACTGTAACGTATGTGACGAAGTCCTTCAGACCGATCAAAGCATCTGCGGAAATAAGAGTTTTATTTTCAAGTCCCAGTGCAAGCCCCAAGCCTGCATTGTCGCCCTTGAGTGCAAAATCTAAGCCCAAATCAACATTTTTCAAAAATGAGAGATCCATCTCGGCAGACTTAGACAGATAGTTTATAACACCGTCACCAAAGTCCAGCGAAACGTTCATCTTCATTTCTTTTGAGTCATAGAAATCAGCAAGGCTCTGGGTGTCTTTTATTACCATTTTGTCATATTCGTCAAGTGCCAGCGCAATGGTGTCCACAGCTTTTTCAACGGATGCTCTTTCTACGTTTTTGTAATAGACGTCATTGGGAGTGACAGTCTTTGAAAAAGCATTTTTTATATACGGAAATGCTATGGCTATAGCGGCAACAAGTACCACTGCAATTGCTATTCCGATAATAAGCCCTTTGTTATTCTTTTTCTTGGGAGCTTGTTCTTGCTCTACGGGTATAGCTTCTTCAACAGCCGCTCCACAGTTTTCACAGAATTTAGCATCCTGCAAAAGCTCTTTTCCACAATTTTTACAAGTCATATTATTACCTCCGTTATTCATTGTGATAATTTATTTTATCACAAAAAAAGTGAATTGTCTACAGTTTTTTTCGTTTTGGCTCTTTGCTGCGTTTTATCTCCCTGTATCCGAATGAAAGAAACGAAATTCCGCCAAATATCAAAAATACGGCGTTTGTGCTTTTGTCTTGATTATATGTCGTTGAATAAACTTTAATGAGGTGAAAAAAGTGAAAAAAGTCAGGCGGAGAGCTATTATAATTCTGATTACTCTGCTGTTTTTAGTGCTTTTGTTTATTTACTCCTTTAATCAATTGCTTCCCATAATCAACGCAAGAGCCGTACAGTACTCACGTTCCCACGCCACTCAGGTGATAAACAGTGCAGTGAAGTCGGTGCTTGAAGAAAACAGCGTTTCGTACAGCGACCTTGTTGCTCTTAATTGCGATTCCGAGGGAAATGTGCTATCTCTTTCCTCGGACATTGTAAACATAAACCGTTTAAAAAACGATGTTTCTCTAAAGATACTTGAAATCTTGGCAAACGACAGTAAGCGTGTTCTTCAGATACCCATAGGTAATCTTACGGGAATGTATTTGCTGTCGGGCAGAGGCTTTAATCTTTCTATAAAGCTGATACCAACCGATAGTGTTATTACTTCTGTGGAAAGCAGTTTTTCCGAGGTGGGAATAAACCAATCGTGGCACAGAATAACCTTGAAGGTGGAGATCATATTGGGGGTTATCGTACTCGGTGAGCACAATAGCGTAAAGGTTTCGGACAGTATGGTTATTGCAGATACCGTCATAGTAGGACGTGTACCGGATGCCTATACTTCCATTGAAAATCTGGACGATGAAACGGTAGGCGAAATAATAGATTTTAAAGCAGGATAATGCGGTCAGCGACCGCTGGCAAATCTCGCCTATCGTAACCTTAAATATAACCCTACAACGCAAAACGGCGAGGCTGTAGTAAATACTTTTTTGGGTACGTAAAAAGCGAAGAGCCTCCGCTGGCAAATCTCGCCTATTTTTATGCTGTCATCATCCAAATTGTCAATATATAAAAAAATACTGTAAAAACTAAAAAAACTCTTTTCAATTTACGAAAAATATGTTATGATATATAAAAACACGAAAAGGATGAAAATAATGAAAAGCAGAATAATTTGTCTGTGTCTGTGTATAGCTGCACTGGGTGTATCTATGCTGATGACAGTAAAGCTTATAAATTCAGAAGAGTACGTACCTCCCGTTGTGTCTACAGGAGATGACGAAACGCCTGTAAATCCTTCTCCGGATACACAAATCAACGTTCCTCAGGAGGTGGAGCTTAACGCAAACGCAATATCCTCCTTTGCAGACAAGGTAGAGGCGTTCATTGATAACCTTGCGTACGGAGACGTAAAAAACTTCTCTGACCTTGATTACGTAATAGGCAATCTTGACAGAATTTCCGAGTACCTTGCAACAACAGAGGTGGGAGATAAGCCCGGCTCTGACTATCTGGCAACACTTTCTGCAGCCTTCAAGACAGCCAAGAACGGATTTGCAAGTGATAGCGACTTTTCAACAAAGGTTTCCAATATGCTTGCAAGCATAGACAGTGCCTCATCCAAGCTTGGAAACGAAAGAATAGACTATTATCCCACTGTTGATACCGAAATCGGCGGAGGGGTTACTCTTGCAATGCTCTCGCTTTATGAAAACAAGTCCATGTCTCAGGACGGCACAACCTTTAGTGTGACAGTAGGAGGAGGAGCTTTGTTAGGCGATAAGCTGGGAACAACCGAATCCCATAAGTTTTCAAGCCAGATTGAAAAATACAAGCACACCTATCCCTTCTTTGCAATATCTTCGGTTACTGCAAGTGATGATATGACGGTAATTGCACTGGAGGCTCCCCTTACAACAGCGGCTGACTCTCAGTCCACAAATCCTGCAAAGGGCTCACCCGATTACGCAAAGAGACTTGTTGGTATCGACGCAGTTTCTCTTGCATCCTATAACGTAATGGAATACGGAGAAGACGGACTTAACGAAACAGCCAAGGCGTTGAAGGATAACGGAATTTCCTACTCTGTACATACAAGCTCACAGAGTATTGCCGACGACTTTGGAAAGGTAGTTTATATAACCTTTGACTTGACCGAAACTCCCATTACAGACGAGCAGAAGGATAGAAATAAAGAGGTTATAAAGAATGCCGTTTCAGCCGAAAGAGAAAACGGAGCAGACCTTGTGATCGTTCTTATTCACTGGAACACCAGACAAAGAAAGGCTGATACTCTTTCCTCGGATTATCTTGGAAGTACGATTAGTGAATACGAAGCTCATTTTGATGCATACAACAAGGAAATTGCACGTGCCGCTATAGGCGACGGAGTATCGGGTGCAGATCTTGTTGTGGGATACGGCTCCAGAGTGGCACAGGGTATCGAATCGTACAATAACAAAATGATAGTGTACGAAACAGGTGACCTCAGCTACAGCGGAAGCGTTGATGAGGAAATGAAGAATACAAATTATGCGTTCCTTTTCCGCCAGACCTTTGTAAAGGATACAACCGGCATCAGGTCACTGTCATACCGCATTATACCCATTGTAAATACCACACAGGAAAATCTTTATCTCCCTCAGCTTGTGTTCGACGAAAGAGCCGATGAGATAATAAACAATCTTGTTTACCAGTCACGCTATTTCGGTAACGCAATAACAAACTTCAATTATATCAGAATAACAAAGTAATAACAAAAAGCACTTCATTAATGAAGTGCTTTTTGTTGTTGGAAATTGCATTTAATTGCTCTCGCCGTTTGTCGATCCCTCTTAAAGACCTAATTTTTCTTTTGAAATATCTCTCATTTTATATTTAAGAATTTTTCCTGCCGCATTCATGGGGAACTCATCTACGAACAGGAAGTAACGGGGAACCTTGTGACGTGCGATAGAAGCGTTTCCGTATTCCTTCATTTCGTTTTCGTCGGCAGTCTCGCCCTTGTGAAGAATTATCCACGCACAGCATTCTTCACCGTATCTTTCGTCGGGAACACCTACCACCTGTACGTCACGTACCTTGGGATTGGTAAGATAGAACTCCTCAATTTCACGGGGATAAAGGTTTTCACCGCCTCGGATTATCATATCCTTAAGACGTCCTGTTACCTTGTAGTAGCCGTCGGGCGTACGGCAGCAAATGTCACCTGAATGAAGCCATCCGTCTGCGTCAATAGTCTGTGCAGTAGCCTCGGGCATCTTATAGTAACCCTTCATAATGTTAAAGCCGCGTGCCACAAACTCACCGGATTCACCGTCGGGAAGCTCGTCGCCTGTCTCAGGGTCAATAATTTTACACTCAACTCCGGGGAAGGCGCTTCCTACTGTCTCAACTCTGTGGTCGATATCCTCGTTTACTTCGCCCATCGTACATCCCGGAGATGCCTCGGTCTGACCGTAAACGGATATTATTTCACGCATATTCATTTCGTCTGCCGCACGGCGCATAAGATCTGCAGGACAGTTGGCACCTGCCATAATGCCCGTTCTCATATAAGAGAAGTCGGTTTTTGCAAAATCCGAATGATTGAACAGCGCGATAAACATTGTAGGCACACCGTTGAAGCAGGTGATGTGCTCATCGTTTATACAAGCAAGAGATGATTTGGGGGAGAAATAAGGCATAGGACAAAGAGTACCGCCGTGTGTCATCATAGATGTCATAGAAAGCACCATTCCGAAGCAATGGAACATAGGTACTTGAATCATCATTCTGTCGGCAGTGGACAAGTCCATTCTGTCTCCGATCGTCTTACCGTTGTTTACGATATTGCGATGGGTAAGCATAACTCCCTTGGGGAAGCCTGTAGTACCCGAGGTGTACTGCATATTGCATACGTCGTCGGGATTTACCAGAGATGCACGTCTGCGTACCTCTTCTTTTGGAACAAGCTCAGAACGCTTGAGCATTTCCTCCCAAGTGAGACAGCCCTTCATTGAAAAGCCTACGGTAACAACGTTTCGGAGGAAGGGAAGACTCTTTGAATAAATAGGCTGACCCGGTTCAAGGTGCTGAAGCTCGGGACAGAGCTCCTCAATTATTTCCTTGTAGTTTATGTCCTTGCAGTCCTCTATCATTACAAGAGTATGAGTGTCAGACTGCTTGAGCAGATACTCTATTTCGTGTATTTTGTACGCTGTGTTGACAGTAACAAGTACTGCGCCGATCTTTGTTGTTGCCCAGAAGGTGATATACCATGCAGGAACGTTTGTCGCCCAAATAGCAACGTGATCGCCTGCCTTTACGCCCAGTGATATCAGTGCCGCCGCACACTCGTCAACGTCTCTGCGGAATTCGGTGTAGGTTCTCGTATAATCAAGAGTCGTATACTTGAAGGCATACTGGTCGGGGTAATTCTTTACCATTGCATCAAGTACGTCCGAGAAGGTATAATCGAGAATATCATATTTCTTCCAAGGGAAAGTACCTGTTTTTGCTCTGTTGTAATAAGAGCTGTCGGCTTTTAATTTCTTACGGTTGAGATTTGCAATATAGTTTGAAAAATGAGTTAATACGATGTCAGCATCGTTTATTTCCTCGTTCCATGCAACGCAGATACATCCGTCAAAGTTCAGTGATGACAGCGCGTTTATGAAATTGCCAACAGGAAGCTCACCTTCTCCGATGAGAACCGTCTTATTGTCCTTCATATCGCCCAAACGGGTGTATTTTATATAAGCGCCAAGATTTTTTATGGTCGTTTCGGCACTTTCGCTTGCTTTGAAAAAGGTTTCACGTACGTTCCATGCTACGCCTACCGAGGCGGATGACAGGAAATTGATTACCTCAAGTACCTTTTCCGTGTCAGCAAGAATGCCCCACGTTTCAAACAAAATCTGTATATCGGATTTTGCAGCAGCCTTGAGTGCATCGCTAAGCTTGGCAGAAAGGGTATCGTGAGAAATATCTTCTTTTACGCATACAATAACGTTTTCCACACCTGCCGTTGCAGCCATGTCGATATATTTTGTTATATCCTCGGAGGATACTTCGCTACTGTCTATAGGGGAGGGGAAAGTGAGAGCGGGAACTGTGAGATTACGGTTTAACAGCTTTCGTTTGGCATCCGAAGTGTTTCCGCTTCTGAGAATGCTGTCATAATGCTGTTTTCTTTCCTTTATGGCATCGTATATCTCAAATCCCGAATAACCGTAATCGTAAGCGTAGCGGCAAAGGTCAATAAAGGATGCTCTGCTTACGTTTTCGGTGGAAAATACCAGCTTCATTTTATTCCTCCTCGAATACGATCTTGTTAAGTGCGTTGATGTATGCTCTTATACTTGCGGCAACAATATCTGTGGAGATGCCGTTACCTGAATAGAGCTTGCCGTTGTTACGGAGTCTTACCAGTGCAGAGCCGAGAGCCTCCTTGCCCTCTGTAACCGCCTGTACCTGGAAGTCGTCAAGCTCGTAGTGATAACCTATACTCTGCTCGATAGCGCGGAAGGCTGAATCGATGGGACCGTCACCTGTGCTTACGCCTGAAAGTATCTCGTCACCGCATCTGAGGGTTACTTGAGACATAGAGGGTGTAAGATTTGAAGAATTTGTAGTGTAGCCCTCAAGGTGATATGTGGAGGGAGCCTGCATTGCAGAGCTTGCAATAAGTGCTTCAAACTCCTTTGATCCTACAGAGCCCTTCTTTTCGCATACCTGAAGAAGTGCCTTGTGCACGTTTCCGCAGTCGCTGTCCGAAAGGTCATAGCCCAATACCTGAGCCGCCTGAGATACCTGTGATATGGTGCTGTCCTTATCGAGAAGAATGTTTTTCTTTTCGCTTACCTGTTCTTCCGAGGTATAAGCTTCGTGCTTTATAGAAGTAAGCAGGTCATCGATGCTTGCGTGAATTTTGGTGTCCTTAAGAGACGTAGAAACGTCGATAGCATCTCCTCTTGCTCTTACAGTGTCAGAGAAAGCACCTACCAAAAGAGCTTCATTGCCTGCCATAGCACACTTGAGACCTTCTGCACCTGCGTTGATTGCGGATACTGCAGAGGAAACAGCCATACTGAGCTTGTCGGATACCTGAGCGTATACGTAGATATCAACAGCATCTTTTACAAGCTTTACAAGTGCTGCAATTTCTTCCGGAAGAGAAACTCCCGCATCATCGCAAACCGTTATGATATTTGCGCCCTTTGTTTCTGCTTCTTTTACTGCGGCAACAAGGAAGTCTGTGTCCGCTCTTGTAGCGTCAAGAGCAACGAATTCAACGTCATTGCAGTATTTTACTGCTTCCTCTACCAGCTCACCTATCTTGGCAATCATTTTGTCAGCCTTAAGATGATAGGTATATTCCATTTGAACAGTGGATATGGGAAGCTCTATTTGAAGTCTGGGGTGAATGGCGTCCTTTACGCATTCCCATGCTGTCGCAACGTCCTGAGCAGTAAATCCTACGGGGATAGCTACGGTACAGTTGGTGATATTTTGGGATATTGTCTTATAAATGATAGTGTCCTCACGCACGTTCTTTATGGGTGCAAGTTCAATAGCATCAACTCCAAGCCTGTCAGCACATGCGGCGATAGCGGTCTTGTCACGGAAAAGAAGGTTAACGCTACGCTCTTGCGCCAGTTTTTTAAGTGTGATGTCTGTGATTTGGATTTTTTTCATTTTTCTTTTTCCCTTTCTGAATTTATGCAACAAAAAACCCCTCAGCCTTTCGGCTAAGGGGACGAAAATACTTCGCGGTACCACCCCGAATTACTGCTTATGCAGTCACTCTGTAAAGCTCAATCAAGCTTTCTGTCAAGGTAACGGGACAAACCGTGATCGCTTACGCAGTGCATAGCACGTTGGGCGACCCTGCTCCGGAACGAGACTCACTTTAGCTTACCGTACCGACTCACACCAAACTCGGCTCTCTTTGACGGAATAGGGAAAAGCGATAATTCCTTCAATGCATTTCGTTCTATTTTTGATGATGATAGATTATACCACGATGAAATTGATTTGTCAAGTACTTTTTTCTACTGTCCCTAAAATTCTTCAATCAGCCTTGCCACAGAATCACAAAAAGCTTTTTGCGAATATATAGATTCCGATTAGAACGAGTATCACACCGCCGAAAATACTTGCCTTGCCCGAAAGTAAGGTACCTGTCTTTTTGCCAATCATGATCCCCGCATAGCAGATAACAAACGTAATTGCGGCGATAATAAGTGCAACTATAAGTGCCTGAAGCACGGAATAGGCTGCAATTTCAAGTCCTACCGACAGAGCATCGATTGACGTGGCAATTCCCTGTATCAACAGTGCAGATAAGGTCAGCTTACGGCAGTTACATTCTTCTCCCTCACAGTGCTTACCTTCAATTATCATTTTGATTCCTATGTAAGCAAGAAGCACCAATGCTATAGCAGGTATGAATTTTTCAAATGAATGAAAGAATTCCAATAACGTGTGTACCAACAGCCATCCTATCATGGGCATCAGTGCCTGGAAGAAGGCGAAGGTTCCTGCAACCCCCGTCATTTTACGGCGTTGCATACAAGGTTCGCTTAGCCCTGCTACAAGTGAGACCGAAAAAGCATCCATAGCAAGACCTACACCCAGCATTATACTTGTTATAAAAAAAGAAATACTTAAATTCATATCGGTTCTCCAAAATAAAAATCGTACAGCAAGTGCCATACGTACAAAACAACACACGTACGGCAATAGCCCCACATGAGTCGCACATATTAGTAGCCAGAGCAAGTTTTATCGCTTGAGCCTCCATTAATGGTTGTATTTTAACACGGTTTACAGAATTTGTCAAGTTGACAAATGAGCAAAATACGGTTATAATAACTGCAAACAGATTTATACGGAGGAAGTATGAAGACAATTAAGGTCATAGATTCACATATTCATATTTCAAATTGGATGGATTCGACGGATTTGAATCACGAGGACTACCGACAGTTTATAACTCCATTCAAGGAAATAGAACGATTCGGTTGGAAGGATGCACCCGTATCCCATAACTATAAAGAATCGGTAAACGCTTTTATTGATTCCCGCAACTATGAGTATGTCAACATTGCGTGTATTCCGTATATAGGCAGAGATGCTGCACAAAATATTATGGCTGCACTGTTGAAGGAGGAAAACAAAAAGGTTTTTGCACATGGTGGGCTTGTATATCCCGACAGACCTGTGAGCTTTCCGTTTAAAAAAGGATTTGAGCCTGATACACAGCTTGACGAATTGATGAAAATCGGCTTTGACGGAGTAAAAATGCTTGAAACTCATCCAAAGGCAAAAATGGAGTTGAAAGCTATTTTTACTGACAAGGGATTTGCACCGCTGTTTAAAAGGATCGAAGAAGAGCAAATACATATTCTGTGGCACGTAAATGACCCGATTGAGCATTGGAATGACGTGAAATTTGCAAATTCCGAGAATCCCGACAGAGAAGAGGTTTACGGTGAGGTTTATGAAATATTAAGACGATATCCGAGACTTAAGGTAACGTTTGCACATATGTTCTATATGACAACGCAGCGCGAACGCCTTGAAAAGCTTCTTGACGATTATCCTAACGTGTGCATAGATATTACACCAGGCCCGAGTAATTTTCACTATATGAGTGAAAACATAACGGATTGGAGAGAGTTTTTCCTCAAATATTCTGACAGAATAATGTTTGGTTCCGATTATTCGACAAGAGGAGGAGGTTATTCGATACCTTGTGTTTATCGATTCCTTTTGACAGATGATTCCTTCAAAATGGCAGGAATGGATGTGCAAGGAATGGCGTTGGACGAGGACACTCTTGATAAAATCTTTTACGGGAATTTTTTGAAACGTGTAGGACAAAGACCTCGTCAAATAGATACAGAGGCGCTTTCAGCCTATATAAAGAAATATGATAGCCTGTTGACAAATGAAATAAATCGCTTTTCCATTTTTAACGATTGTAAAGAAAAAGGTATATTTTTATAAAATATGACCTGACAAGCTTTCTTGAACGGTAGAGGGGGAGCATTCTTTTGATTTCAAAAGAATGCTCCCCTTTAAAACGCTTATAAATTAATTAAGCTTGTAGGTCCAGTTGAACTTGTCTTCGATCTTACCCCACTGGATGCCTGTGAGAGTATCGTAAAGATGCTGAGTGACCTCGCCGATCTTACCTTCGTTGATGATGAACTTCTTGCCCTTGTAAGCAAGCTCGCCAATGGGCGATACAACTGCTGCTGTACCTGTTCCCCAAGCCTCTTCAAGAGTTCCGTTTTCAAGAGCCTCTGCAAGCTCATCAACGCTGAGAAGTCTCTCGCTTACCTTGTAGCCCTCGGACTTGAGAACTTCAATGCAAGACTTTCTTGTGATACCGGGAAGGATAGAGCCTGAAAGCATGGGAGTAACGATCTCGCCGTTGATTTTGAACATAACGTTCATGGCGCCAACTTCTTCAATATACTTTCTTTCAACACCGTCAAGCCAGAGTACCTGAGCGTATCCCTGAGCTTCAGCCTTCTGACCTGCTCTGTTACTTGCCGCATAGTTACCGCCGCACTTGGTGTAACCTGTACCGCCTCTTACAGCTCTTACGTCATCAGCTTCAATCATGATCTTAACAGGGTTAATACCTTCCTTATAGTAGCTTCCTACAGGAGAGAGGATTATCATAAAGGTTGCATTGTGTACTGCGTGTACACCAAGTGTCTCGTCGTTACCGAAGAGGAAGGGACGGATGTAGAGAGAAGTACCCTCTGCAGCAGGTGTCCAGTCCTTTTCAAATTCAACGAACTTTGTGAGTACCTCAAGAGCAAGGTCCTCGGGAATCTCGGGGAGACACAGACGCTCAGCCGAGCTGTTAAGACGGCGGATGTTCTCCATAGGTCTGAAGAGCTGTACCGAGCCGTCGGCGATTCTGTATGCCTTGAGTCCTTCAAAGATTTCCGAGCCGTAGTGAAGAACGGTTGATGCGGGATGAATGGGGAAGGGGCCGAAGGGAACGATTCTTGCATCGTGCCAGCCTTTCTCCTGCGAATAGTCCATTATGAACATATGGTCGGTGAATATTTTACCGAAGCCAAGTGTGGAACTGTCAGGCTTAGCCTTGAGCTCCTTTGCGCGAGTGATTGAAATTTCCATTTAAATTCGCCTCCAATTAATAATCGCGTCCAAGTTTCATAGCGTTAAGGTTTACGTCAAGCATATCCGCACGCTTAGCGGAAATTACCTTCTTGAGAGCTGCAAGAACGCCTTCGTCTGTGAAGTCGCCTGTCTCCTTGAGCACCTTACCCATGATTATCATGTTTGCAAGTGTGGGAGTTCCGTTCTCGTCTGCAAGCTTTGTTGCGGGAATGGGGAACGCCTTTACGTCATCTCTTTTAACTTCTCTTTCAATGAGAGAAGAATCGTAGAATATCATACCGCCTGCCTTTACAAGATTCTCGTACTTGTCAAGAGAAGGAAGGTTCATAGCGATGAGTATGTCGGGATTGGAAACAATGGGAGAACCTACAGGTGTGTCGCTGATGATAACGGAACAGCTTGCCGTACCGCCTCTCATTTCGGGACCGTAGGAGGGAAGCCATGAAACCTGCTTGTCCTCTGTCAGACCCTTGTATGCAAGGAGCTTACCTGCGAAAAGGATACCCTGACCGCCAAATCCTGCAAAAACGTACTGATTAGTCATTTTTATCCCCCTTTACAATGCCCGCTGTTCTATCCTTATATACACCGAGAGGATAGTAGGGAATCATTTTATCTGCAACCCATTCAAGTGCCTTTTGAGGTGTCATACCCCAGTTTGTAGGACAGCTTGAAATAACCTCGATGAGTGAGAAGCCCTTATTGTTTATCTGGTTTTCAAACGCCTTCTTAATAGCCTTCTTAGCAGCCTTAACATTCTTCACGTTGTTCACGGCAACTCTTTCCAGATATTCAGGTCCGTCAAGCTCAGAGAGCATTTCGCATACCTTGATTGGGAATCCGCAGTGGTTGGTGTCACGTCCGTAGGGAGAGGTCTGAGTAACCTGACCGGGAAGTGAGGTAGGAGCCATCTGACCGCCAGTCATACCGTAGATTGCATTGTTTACAAAGATAACGGTGATGTTCTCGTTACGCGCTGCTGCGTGTACGGTTTCTGCCATACCAATAGAGGCAAGGTCACCGTCGCCCTGATATGTAAATACTATGTGATTTTCGGGGTCAGCACGCTTAACACCTGTAGCAATGGCAGGAGCACGTCCGTGAGCCGCTTCAATCATATCGCAGTTGAAATAATTATATGCCATAACCGAGCAACCAACGGGTGCGATACCGATGGTTCTTCCTTCAATTCCAAGTTCATCAAGACACTCGGCAACAAGACGGTGAATAATACCGTGTGTACAGCCGGGGCAGTAGTGCATGGGAAGGTCGGCAAGTGCATGGGGTTTGTCAAATACTACCATTATTTTGCACCTCCGTTTTTGTGAGCAGTTTTAATTGCTTCGAGGATCTGTTCGGGTGAGGGGATCATACCGCCTGCACGGTTTACAAGTGTCACGGGACGGCGGCACTCTGTAGCAAGACGTACGTCCTCTATCATCTGACCCATAGAAAGCTCAACAGAAATAAATGAATGTACCTTTTCGGTCGCCTTGAGGAAGGGAGCCTTGGGGAAGGGCCAAAGGGTGATAGGACGTATAAGACCTACCTTGATACCCTGAGCACGAGCCTCAACGATAGCGTTCTTGGCAACACGTGAAGCAATGCCGAATGCGGCGATACAGATCTCTGCATCCTCCATCATATACTCTTCGTACATAACTTCATTCTTTTCTATTTCAGCATAACGCTCGTATCTCTTGAAGTTGAGCTGTTCAAGCTCTTCGGGAACAAGAGAAAGTGAGTTTGTGATATTGTGGAATCTTTCGAGCTTTGTTCCCACTGTAGCCCAAGGCTTTTCGGGCATGGGCTTAACGTCAAGGTCAAGAGAAACAGGCTCCATCATCTGACCCATTGTACCGTCGGCAAGTATCATGGAAGTCATACGGTACTTGTCTGCAAGGTCAAAGCCGTGAACTGTGAGGTCAGCCATTTCCTGAACGGAAGCGGGAGCAAGAACTATCATGTGGAAATCACCGTGTGCTCCGCCCTTTGTAGCCTGGAAGTAGTCTGACTGCGAGGGCTGAATACCGCCCAGACCGGGGCCGCCTCTCTGTACGTTTACAACAAGGGAGGGAAGGTCCGCACCTGCAAGGTAGGAAAGTCCTTCGCCCTTAAGTGAGATTCCGGGGCTTGAGGATGATGTCATAACACGCTTACCGCAGGAAGCAACGCCGTATACCATGTTGATAGCGGCAATTTCGCTTTCAGCCTGAAGGAAGCAACCGCCGATTTTAGGCATTCTCTTAGCCATGTAAGCGGCAATTTCAGTTTGGGGAGTAATAGGGTAACCGAAGTAGTGGCGGCAGCCTGCAACGATTGCGGCTTCGGCAATGGCTTCGTTACCTTTCATCAATACTTTATCTGCCATTATTTCACGACCTTTCTATTTCTCAATCTTGATTATACAGTCGGGACACATGGTAGCACAGAAGGTACAACCGATACAAGCGTCCTCTTTCACCGCTTCAACAGGGTGATGACCTTTTTTGTTGATTTTTTCCTTGGCAATTGCAAGAACGCCCTTGGGACAAGCATCTACGCAAAGTCCACAGCCCTTACAGTTGTCTGTTTTAAAAGTAAGCTTAGGCATTTTTTACACTCCTTACATGATTTTTGTTTGAAGTTTTAATGGGAATAGATTTGGTATTTTATTTTCAAGGGAGGGAAATATCTTCCAATGAACCGAGGTCATAACCAATGGAATACCGGCTTTTTGACTCAGCTGGTTTGCTTTTTCCATTGATGACAAAACTGTCTCGGGAGTTGTTTCCTCTCCGATGTTTGAGTTGTTTATGATACCTGTGAAGGGTATCTTTCCTGCCCATTCAATTTCTCTCATAACCTCCAGTGCCGAGTCGGCATCCGGTGTCAAGGGACGGCAGGCATTGAAAACGAAAAGCATTTCGTAATCGTTTTCTTCCTTTATCATAGGCGCATATCTTCCAAGCACCAACGCTCCGCGTTCATCACCACCTATATCAAGTATGCAGTGGCTTGTGCGGTCATCTGTCAGTGAGTACATCTCTTGGGGAAGAGAGGGCAGGTCTACGTTAGAGCCTGCAAAGGCGGATGCAATAAGCTTTATTCCTGCCTCATCAAACTCCTTTTGACTGTCCTTTGTACGAAAATAGGGATTGACTATATCCATATCGGCAACCACAACGCTTTCAACCTGTTGCTTCAGCTCAAATGCCATGTTGACCGCTATATTTGTCTTTCCGCTTCCGTAATGACCTGAAAGAAGCGTTATTCTTTTATATTTCATTATAATTTGTTCCTCTGGATCTTTCCGCTGACAGTCTTGGGAAGAGAATCCTTGAACACTACGATTCTGGGATACTTGTAGGGAGCAGTTCTGCTCTTAACGTAGTTCTGTATCTCCTTTTTAAGCTCTTCAGTAGGCTCGGTTCCCCTAACAAGCACGATGCCCGCCTTGACTACCTGTCCTCTTACCTCGTCGGGAGCCGCAGATACACCGCACTCCAGAACGTAGGGAAGCTCCATTATTACGCTTTCTATTTCGAAAGGACCGATACGGTAGCCCGATGACTTGATAACGTCGTCAACACGGCTGACGTACCAGTAGAAGCCGTCCTCATCACGCCATGCAACGTCACCTGTGTGGTAATATCCGTCGTGCCATACCTCGCGTGTTTTTTCCTCGTTGAGATAATAACCCGTGAACAGACCGCAAGGAGCGCCGTTCTTAACGTTTACGCAGATTTCTCCGTTTTCACCGTCCTTGACGGGATTACCGTCTGCATCAAGAAGCTCCACGTCGTAAATGGGAGCAGGCTTACCCATAGAGCCGACCTTGTGTGACGTTCCTACAAGGTTGCCTATTATCATAGTGCTTTCTGTCTGACCGAAGCCTTCAAGTATCTGAAGTCCTGTCAGCCTTTCAAATTGGTTATATACTTCGGGGTTCAGTGCTTCACCTGCTGTTGTCATATGCTTAACGGAAGAGAGGTCGTATTTTGAAATGTCCTCTTTTATCATCATACGAAGCATTGTGGGAGGAGCACAGAAGGTTGTTATCTGATATTTTGCAAACATTGGCAGAATATCGGCAGCGTCAAAGCGGTCAAAGTCATAAACGAAGGTTGCCGCCTCGCATACCCACTGTCCGTAGAACTTGCCCCACATGGACTTAGCCCATCCCGTGTCGGAAATGGTAAAGTGAAGTCCGTCGGGGTCAACTGTGTGCCAGTATTTCGCCGTATGGAAATGACCGAGTGCATACTTGCAGGAGTGTGCCGCAATCTTGGGATAACCCGTTGTTCCCGACGTGAAGAACATCAACATCAGGTCGTCTCCGCAGGGAGTATCCTCTGTTCTGTTGAAATGTGTGGAGAAGAGTGAACGCTCCTCGTCAAAGTTGCGCCATCCTTCACGGTCCTTTCCAACTATTATCTTGGTTTTCATTGTGGGGGAGTTTTCAATTGCCAGCTCAACCTGATGCGCTGTATCTCCGTCTGCTGTGCAGAGGATTGCAGAAATTCCCGCGGCATTAAAGCGATATTCAAAATCATGCTCCTGAAGCTGATTTGTCGCAAGCACCGCAATAGCACCCAGCTTGTGAAGACCAAGCATTGCTATCCAGAACTGATAGTGACGCTTGAGAACGAGCATAACTCTGTCGCCCTTCTTGATACCAAGTGACTTGAAGTAGTTTGCCGCCTGAGCAGACATCTTCTTCATATCCTTGAAAGTGAAGCGTCTTTCGTTCTTGTTTACATCTATGTGAAGCATTGCCAGTTTGTCGGGCGACTTGTCGGCAATGGCATCAACAATGTCGAATGCAAAGTTGAATTTTTCGGTATTCTTGAATTTTATGGAAGTAGGTGTGCCGTTTTCATCCTCTTCGGTATCAATGAAATTGCGGTATACTCTATCCTCTGTGTCACGGGGAAGCTGTCTTTCGGTAGTGACAGTGGGATGGGGGATGAGCTCGGGAATGGATTCACCTGTGGGATTAAGAACTATTGCGTAGAAAAGACAGTCGTGACCGTTTACGGCAATCATACCGTGAGGTTCCGAGCTGTTATAGTAGATACTGTCACCCGGGCCGAGAACCTCGGTGTGCTCACCAACCTGTACCTTGAGGTGACCTTCAATGATAATGTCACATTCCTGACCGGCGTGTGTGGTAAGCTCAATATCGCTGTTATCGTCATTGTATGCGGCACGTACGTAAAGAGGCTCCGCAATTCTGTTTTTGAACTCGGAAGCAAGACTGTAATACGTCATACCGTGAGCCTGCTCGATTTTCTGACCAAGCCCGTTTCTTGTTACGGTATAGGTTTTAAGCTTAGGGCTGTGACCTTCGATAATATCCGTAACGTCAACGTTGAGTGCAAGAGCGCAACGGTAGATAAAAGCGAAGGTAAGGTCGCTTTCTCCCTTTTCACAGCTTATGTACTCCTGTACGGATACGTCCGTTTTCTTTGACATTTCTTCGGTAGTAAGTCCTACGATTTCACGAAGCTCTCGTATACGCCCTGCCATTTCCTTGATTTTAAAATCAAGACCTGTAATCTGTTGCATTATTTCCTCCGGTTTTGTATCGGGACAATAAAAGCTCGTCCCAAAGATATGATCCTTGAGACGAGCATAATAACAACGCCCGCGGTACCACTCAAGTTGCGGACTAACCGCCTCTCTTGGAATCAATCAATTCCTATGCATTTACGCAGCAATCACGGAGAGGGTCTACTGGCAAACGTTTTCTTCCTCTCGGCTCGGAAGCTACAAACACCAACGTCTATCTACGGCTTACACCAAACGCCGTTTCTCTGAGCATAGATGTGCTGGTATACTCTTCGTCAAAGCCTTTCCTTGAATATAAGAAGTATATCATATCAGATGAGGTTTGTCAATATTTTTTTGCAAATTATAGCTTATTTCTTTGAATTTTTCCGCTTATTGTCTTGGGAAGCTCATCTTTAAATACGACTATACGGGGATATTTGTAGGGAGCAGTGTGTTTCTTTACGTACTCCTGAATTTCCTTTTTAAGCTCTTCGGTTGGCTCGGTGCCCTTGACAAGCACGATGCTGGCCTTAACAACCTGTCCTCTTACCTCGTCGGGAGCGGCAGATACACCGCACTCCAGAACGTAGGGAAGCTCCATAATTACGCTTTCTATCTCGAATGGACCGATACGGTAGCCGGATGATTTGATAACGTCATCCGTTCTTCCAACGTACCAGAAGAAGCCGTCCTCGTCGCGCCATGCAACGTCGCCTGTATGATAGTAACCGTCGTGCATGACCTCCTTTGTCTTTTCCTCGTTTCCGTAGTAACCAAGGAAGAGACCGCAAGGAACCTTGTCGCCTATCTTTACACAGATTTCTCCGTTTTCACCGTTGGGCACCGGCTTTCCGTCGGAGTCAAGTATCTCAACGTCATAAAGGGGTACGGGACGTCCCATAGAGCCTACCTTGTGGTCACGTCCTACAAGGTTTGCGATGGCGAGAGTAAGCTCTGTCTGACCAAAGCCCTCCATTATCTGAAGTCCCGTGAGCTTTTCAAACTGATAGTAAACCTCGGGATTAAGCGCTTCGCCTGCAGTTGTCATATGCTTTACGGATGAAAGGTCGTACTTTGAGATGTCCTCCTTTATCATCATACGGAGCATAGTGGGCGGAGCACAGAAGGTCTTGATGTTGTACTTTGCAAACATGGGAAGTATCTCCGATGCATCAAAGCGGTCGAAGTCATATGTAAATACAGCACCCTCACACAGCCACTGGCCGTAGAGCTTGCCCCAGAGAGCCTTGCCCCAGCCTGTGTCCGAAATGGTAAAGTGGAGTCCGTCAGGCTCTACCATATGCCAGTATTTTGCCGTGGGATAGTGACCAAGCGCGTATTTGTAGGAATGAGCCGCAATTTTGGGATAACCCGTTGTACCGGATGTGAAGAACATCAGCATCATATCGTCTCCGCAAGCGGTTTCTTCGGTCCTGTAGTAGTGAGTTGAGAAGAGTGAATATTCCTCGTCAAAGTCGTGCCAGCCGTCTCTCTTGCCGCCTACGAGTATCTTTGTCTTGAGAGTGGGGCTTGCCGCCTGAGCAATATCTACCTGTTCTGCTATCTGACCGTCGGCGCTGCAGACGATTGCGGAAACTCCCGCCGCGTTAAAGCGGTAATCAAAGTCGTGAGCTACAAGCAGATTCGTAGCAGGGATAGCTACAGCACCAAGCTTGTGGAGAGCCACAATGGCAAACCAGAACTGATAGTGGCGCTTGAGCACCAGCATTACTCTGTCACCCTTCTTGATGCCAAGTGACTTGAAGTAGTTTGCCGCCTGAGCTGAATGACGCTTTATATCGTTGAAGGTGAACTTTCTTTCAACCTTGTTTTTGTCTATGTGTATCATTGCCAGCTTGCCGGGATCCTTCTTGGCAATTGCATCAACAACGTCAAAGCCGAAATTGAATTTATCCTCGTTTTCAAAGTCAATGGAAACAAGAGAACCGTTTTCGTCCTCAACGCATTTGATGAATTTTTCACTGACAAGACCTGATTTTGCACTCGATGCCGAAATTGTCTTTCTGACAGTCGTTTCCTCGGTTGCTTCACCGGGAAGTACTACTGCGACAAAGAGACACTCCTTACCGTCAACCGCAATCATGCCGTGAGGCTCCGAGCTGTTGTAGTAAATGCTGTCGCCTTCGCTGAGATATTCGATGTTGTCGCCTACCTGGATCTTGAGGCGTCCGCTCACCACGTAGTCAAATTCCTGTCCCGAGTGTGTCGTAACGTTTATTGGCTTGTCCTGGAGCTCGGAGTCGTATTCGTACTTTACCCAATACGGCTCAGCTATTTTATCCTTGAACTTGGGAGCAAGACTCTGAATCTGTATGCCGTTTTCCTTTGCCGTGTCCTGTCCTTCGCCCTTACGTGTGATGGTATAGGAACGGAGGTTAGCACTCTTACCTTCGAGAATATCTGTAATTTCAATATCGAAAACAAGTGAGCATTTGTGTATAAAGGAGAAGGGGAAATCCGCATTTCCTGCTTCGTATTCGAGATAATCCTGGACAGATACTTCTGTCTTTTCTGCCATTTCTTCAATGCTTATTCCTTCGATTTCACGCATTTCACGAATTCGGCGCGCTACCTCCAGAAGTTTTGTTTTTGAAGTTGTTGACATTTTCTGTTCCTCCTTGTAAAAAATAAACCCGTCTCAAAGCTTTTTCTTTGAGACGGGTGAAATTAACTCATCCGCGGTACCACTCAAATTGCAGGAGACCTGCCACTCTTGGAATCAAACAATTCCTATGCATTTACGCAGCAATCACGGGAACACTTACTTGAATACGTTCAGCATTCCGGCTCGGAAGTGATAGGTTACCTTGTAGGTCAAATATTGACTCGCACCAAACGTCAACTCTCTGTAAAATGCCTGACAAAACCGTCTTCGTCACAGCCTTTAAATATTTCGATGAATACACTATAGCATCGTTTTTTGATTTTGTCAATAGTTTTTTAAAAAAATTAATACCGAAAAATCACATTAAACCAACCTCGCCGTCTTATCTTGTGTGGGCGTACTTAAAGGTTACGATAGGCGAGAATTGTCTGCGGAGACTCTCCGCCTTTTTAACCAAGCAGCGCAACGGGATTCTTCAGACCAGGTCTTGCCCGCTGAGGCGTAGTCGATGAGACGAGCCTTTTCACCGTTTGCAAGTGTCACCTCAAGGCAAAGCTCAGCCTCTCTTATTTCGGGACAGTATACTGCCTTTTGCGTGCCTTCCACAACGTCCAGTATTGCGTCGGGATCGGTTATTCTCTTGTCGGCAGCAAGCACTAGCGGTCCGTAGGTGTACCCTGCAAAGATATCACAGTTTACAGCTTCTTTGGGAGGAAGAACACGCTTTACTGCCATTGGCAGATTGAGTACTATGACGTCCTTGTCGGTCCACTGACGGCTAAGAGTTACGTATCCCTTGTGACAGGGCTGTGACTGACCGTTTACTGTGATACTTGCACCGTCGCACCATTGAGGCACTCTCAGAGTTATATCAAAGGCTTTCGCAGCCGTTTCAAGTTCAATGGTGATTTTTCCGTCGTAGGGATAATCGGTATCCACACAAAGCTTTATTCCGCTAGTTTCTATTATACCCTTTTCGTAGAAATTCAGCACAATTCCGTTTTGGCTTTTCATAACGGCAATCTGAGGAATAACTCCGGCGCCCGCACCACCGATACAAGCACAGCATCCGTAGAAGGTACCGTCAGGGAAGTAGTTGAAGCCTCCTGTAGCACGTCCTCTTACGTTTGATACAAGAGGTGAGTAGGCGTCGAAGGGAAGTACCTGAGGTACTATGTGCTCCCTGTCGGGTACGCGGTATCTTACGGAAGGAATTCTCTGTGTATTAAAGCTTCCCGCGTATGCGTTATAGAAGGACTGTTCTATACAGTCGGCAAAGCTTACGTCTCCTGACAGCTCCAAAACGGCTGCGGCAAATTTCATCCAGGTAACCGTTACACAGGTCTCTTGAATAACTCCCTCGTAGTCCGTCTGAGTCTGTCTTACGGCAGTGTGGTCAAATAGCTCGTGAGTACATCCGCTGCATCCGATTATACTAAGCTCACCGTTGATAATGCGTTTTCCGAAATTGAGAATAGCCGTTTTGTATTTTTCAATACCCGTAACGTAGTAAAACTGCAAAAGTCCCTCGAAGCAGGACATCATTTCGTATGCCTTTACGACGGGATATTCGTGAGGTGAAACCTTGTCTTCAAATGCAAGCTCTATTATGTTCGCAGACTGTATAAAGCCTGTAGAGATAATATACTCGGCAAATTCAAAATATTTTTGCTCACCCGTCAGCTTGTACAGTCTGACAATGGGCTCCAACACCGAGCAGGAGTTGAGTCCCTCCCAGTTTGAACTGCACTCTCTTATGTCGAGCTTACCGTGTCCGATACGCTCTATCATATAATCAGCCTGACGCTTGATTGCATAGGTCATTTCATCTTTGAGCTTTTCGTCACGGCATATCTCCATAAAGTAGAACATACCGAGCATTACGTACTTTCTGCCCCAGATATCCCAGTGTGTGAATTCCTGCTCTACAGAGTAACCCGAAATTCTGCCGTGTTTGTCGGCAGTGGTCAAAAGGTCTCTTACGCTGTTTTCCAATATTTTGTACATGCCGTCATCGTTGGTATACTTTACCACCATTGCCGCACTGCGCATCATCTTGCCCCAGTATTCACTTCTCCAGCTGACCCATGCATCTCCGCAGCCGTCCTCGTGCCAGCGAAACAGCTCTACAAATTTCTGCCACAGTCCAACATCGCATATTTGATTACGCTCGATGAAACGGACAGCCTTTTCAAACGAACCCTCTAGCTTCATTGAAAGCTGTTCGTCTTTTGTGAATATACGTGAGTTTTCTATGTCTTTTATAACGTTTTTTACCATTTAAAATCATCTCCTTTAAGTTTAATGATATCAAAAATATCACCGTATGTCTATTGCATAAAGGATGAAAATATTGCATTTTTGATTTTTTATCTTGATTTTTTTGTTACAAGACAGTATAGTATGTTACAGAGGTGGTAGGAATGAAAAATATAAACGTTTTGTATGAGGGCGTAGGCGGATTTGATAACGGATTTTATTCGGTATCAATGTATTCTATGCCGAGGCAAGAGCTGAAATTTCTCCATTATCACGAGGTACTGGAGCTTGGCGTGTGTCTGGAGGGTGAGGGCATTTGCTATACGGACAGGGGAGAGATACCGTATTGCGCAGGCGACGTACAGCTCATTCCGCCTTTTTGCCCCCATTACGATATAGCTCTTAAGGATAACGCACTGTGGATGTTCATCAGCATTGACGTTTCGGCAATGTCATCTCTGCGAGTAAGCCTGGACCGTGCATACTTTATAGAGCTTTCACAAAAGCTTGATACCTGCCGTGTTTTTTCAAAGGATGAAGCTGTACACAGAAATATAAGTGAGATTGCCGAGCTTTTTCTTAGGGAAGCCTCCGAAAGTACAAGACTTGCTGACTTACTCGTACTTAAGACAGCCGAACTTCTTGAAAGACTTGCTTTTGATAAGAGAGAAAACGACAGTGTGAGCGTAGACTATAAAAAGAACAAGAGCATTCTTCCTGCGCTTAATTACGTTTCGGCTTCGCTGAAAAACGGAGTGCGTCCCTTGACAAGACTTATGGCAGAGTCTTGCTATATGAGTGAGTCCTATTTCAGAAAAATATTTACCTGTGCAACAGGGGAGAGCCCTAAAAGCTATATTACCAGAATGCAGATACAAGCCGCCGTATCTCTGCTTGCTTCAACAGACCTGACAATTCCCGAAATATATACTCAATGTGGTTTTGATGACAATTCCACCTTCTACAGATGCTTTATGCGAATATACAAGACGTCACCTGGGGAGTACCGAAAAAAATGCAAAACGGCGAGGCCGTAGTCACATAAAGATAAAGGCTGTTTAAAACTCTTTTGAGTTTTAAACAGCCTATTTGCTTACTTTATTGTTTTGCCTTTAAAGCCAAAGGTGAGATATGCGCCGGGAACAAGTCTGTTCAGTGAACGTCCTGTCAGCTTTGCCTTGAAATTACCCTTTGGTATGGTTAGCTCACCGCTGAACCATACGGGCTTTTCGTTGCCGTGACGGTCGATAACTACAGCCTTTTCACCGTCAAACTCTATGAACTCGGAGCTTGGTACCTCGCACTCAAACGTCAACGTTTGTCCGTTTATCTCGACGGTTGGGTTCTTGATAACGTCGTACACTGCAGGTACTGCGTATACGTCGGACATCACAACCCCCTCGGTATCGCCCTCAAGCTGAATTCCCACGCTTCTTGTTTCTTTTGCAACGTAGGCATTTGCATAGATCTGACGGAAATGCTCCTTGTCATTGAGATGAAGCTCTTTTCTCTCGGTACTGTTGTCCTCTACCATAAGGAATTCACGCCAGCCTGTAAAGTCGGTGTCGATTATGTATTTTGCCACGCCGCCTTCTCCGCTTGCTCTGCCCCATATTCTGATACAAACTACGCCTTTTTTGCCGTTGCCCTTCACCCTAACGTATTTTCCCGCGTACTCGGAAAGGTCGATGGGGTCCTTGAATTCAACGTTGCATTCGGTCAATTCCTTACCTGTTTTTTCATTGCCGGGCAACAGGAAGAAGCCCTCGTTCTTGTCTGCGCCCATAGCAATTTCAATTCTCACAAAAGGCTTTTGCTTTGAAAATGGGTTTGTGAATACTGCTGTATTCATATCCTCGTTTGCCATGTCACGAATACGTTTCGAGCAATAGTTTCTTTCCTGAAACCAATATTTGCCCTTTTCCTCAACAAGTGCGTATTCACAGCTGTCGGTATTTATTTTTGCAAGATATTCCGATGAGAAGTATCCGCTCTTTCTCAAATCGTCGTATTTTTTGTAGATGGCGAGATTTCGTCTCATTGCCGCTACTCTGTCCATATCCATGGCTGTTCTTGATTGGAATGCCGTGCTGAAATTGTTCACAAGAGCAACTGTGCCCATATGGTCCATATCGTCACGGTGCTGATAGCGTGTTACCGTGTTGTTTCCCGCATCCGAATAATAATTGTACCATCCAAGTGTGCAGGCTGCGTAACGGTCAAGGAACTGACGGTTACTCTTTTCGTGTGCCTTATTGAAGGCTTTGTAGTCCACTCCGCAGCTGTCCCATGCACCGAGTCTACCTCTGCCTGCCCAAAAAGCAGGCTCCATGAACGAAAACTCTATAATTGGAGGCACTTTACAGTTTGCAAGAACCTCACGGATAAATGCCGCACCGTAGTAAACGTACTCCTCGCGCTCGTCGATGTTCTTCCACACGCCGTCAAGGGCATCCAGGTATATCATTTCAAAGCCGCCCTTGTTGTAGCGCTCTGCTGTGTATCTGGCAATCTTGAAGAACAGCTCAGAACCAAGCTGGGGAGCAAGTCCGTAGTAGTAACCCTCAATGTGCTTTACAACAGCACCCTTCTTGTGAGAAACTGCCTTTGTACCGCAGTCTCCTCTCTTTGCTATCTTAAAGCCTTCCTTGGTATTGTTAAAATACATAAGCTCGTTGTCGATAAGGAGATATGGAGAGTGCTTGGTAAAGAACAGGTGCTCCACCTTTACAACGTCGCTTGGCTCGTCGGTCTTGATAAGCATTGTATTTTCGTCAATATCCTCGGAAAGAGTAAAGGTGTGCATAACACGCAGGTCTTTTTGGCATTCGGGGTCTGAAAGAATGGTGTCACAGTAATAGTCCACGTAGAAGGAATATGTATGGAGAGATATGCTCATTCCTCTCTCTTTGAGGGGCTGTTGAACGTACTTTTTGAATTCCTCGTCATCCTCGTACTGCATATACTTCATATCGCCCTGACGGAAGGAAAGCTGACCTCTGTGTATGTCGATTTGGTCGATGCCTATTTTCTCATAATTGTCGATGAATTTTGCAATATTTTCTCTGCGGCAGTCGGTGATTATCATATAGTTGCTGTAGTTTATCTTTTTCTCCTGCGCCCATACACCGCCGTTTGGATTGACAATACCCTTCTTTATGTCTATTTGCAGACATATCTCCTTGAGAAGCTCACGGTGAAGCTCCGGAGGTGCAATGAGAAGAGCGCACTTTGCCCCCACGTCGCTGAGACGGCGCGTTGTGTGACACAGTGTTTCACAGCTCTTTGCATCGGGGTAGAATTTCGGTATAGAGCCGATAGTCATTGCAACGTTTACTGCAACAGGCTCGGTGTATTTAGCGTGTCCCACAAAAACCTTGTAAACTGTCTCGGGAAGGGGAGAAATAACTTCAAGGGTAAACCAATCCCCACATTCAACCTTTACGTCAAAGGCACCAAGCTCACCTTTCACCGTAATGACGTTACCGTTAAGACTCAGTGACGTCGGGAAGGATTCCGTCTTGTCATTGTCAAAAAACGAGAAGAAATGCACCTGTTCATCGGATATTATTTCTCTGTTTTCAAATTTCACGCTCGTTACGGTTGAGTCGGTTTTTGAAATAGTAATGCTTGCGAATTTGCTTTCAATAATAATTGCACTTTTTGTTTCTTTAATAGCCATAACGTCACCTCGTTTTATTCGATACTGTCAAGATATTTAGACAGCTTTTTTATATGCCGCGAAATTGTGGTAAATCAACCTCGCCGTTTTACGTTGTAGGTTTATACTCAAAGCTTGGTATAGGCGAGCATTGACCATATATATTACAAGTTCATTATAGAGCACTTTTTAAAAAATGTAAACCTTATTTTTTCTTTTCGTTAAAAAGTCCATATTTGCTGCCTGTAAACGCTAACAGGGCACAGGGAAGTATCCATCCGAGCCCAACGCTTGAAAGAGGAAGATACCCAAGCAAGCTATGTGCGGCTGTATCGGAAAACACCTCTGCCATACCGTATGCCGTTGAGGCGATGACTGCCAGACGGTAGGATAGCGGCGTGAGATATCTGTGAAGAAAGCTGAGCAGTATCATTACCAGTATCGGCGGATATATGACCGTAAGAACAGGAGAGGCAACGGCGACAATTCTTTCCACTCCAAGCATTGACAAAAGGCAGGACACAATGGATATGACAACAGCTGACAGCCTGTAGCTGATTTTACCGCGTGACATATTTTCAAAGTATTTTGCCGCCGCACCCGTGAGCGCCACCGAAGTGGTGAGACAGGCAAGTCCTGCCACTGTTCCGAAAATAATAAGCCCCCATTTTCCCGGCATTATGAAATTGACGATTCCTGTGAGAAGCTGTGTGCGTGACGTGTGCATATTAAAGACCGTCGAGGCTGTAGCACCCAGGTACGTCAGCCCGAGATATATGACAAAAAGCCCTATTCCCGAAACGGCACCTGCACCGAGCACAACCTGTTGTATTTCTTTTTTTTGAGTATATCCGCGCTTGACGGCACTGCCGATAATGAGAGAGTCAAGTATTGCGGCACCCAGCACGTCCATGGACTGATATCCTGCGCTTATTCCCGAAGCAACGGGAGACGGCGTTTTTACAACGTCAACGTCGGTGGATATCGGAAAAAGAATTCCCTTTATTATCAAAAATAACAGCCCTGCCACAAGCAATGGGGTAAGCACCTTTCCAACAACGTCCACGATTTTTGCTTCGTTAAGGGACAAAAGGAGTGTGACTGTAAAAAACACAGGGCTGAATACGTATAGCTGTGCATCCTTGAATAACGGAAGTATGCTCAGTTCAAAGGTAGTTGCACAGGTACGCGGAATACTGATTAGCGGACCGAGACACAGAACTACGGCAAGAGTTAGCAAAGTACGGGGTGTTTTTCCTATTGGCTCAAGAATTTTGTTGAACGAGCCTCTGCTTGCCAACGCCGCAATTGCCGTTATAGCAAGTCCTACGTCGGCTATATAGAAGCCTAAAAATCCCCAAAACCAATCCGTGCCCGATTCAAGACCCAGATACGGAGGAAATATCATATTCCCTGCACCGAAGAAGGAGGCAAAAAGCGCCGCTCCTATTATAAGTGAATCTACTGTTATTTTTCTGTTCATATTACACCCTTCCCTTCGGATATACCGGGAAATTGCATTAAACCAATCTCGCCGTTCTGATTTGTTTGGCACATATACAGATTGCAATAGGCGAGAATTGCCGGCGGTCGCTGACCGCTTTGAGTTAGTATAAACAAAAACGGCGGAAAAATCCGCCGTTTTAAAAATACTTAAATATTGTACATCTTAAGGTAGTCTTTAGTGTTTTCTATCATCTCGTCAAAGAGCTTTCTTGCATCCTCTGTGTTGATGGTTACAAGCTGGTCGTTTGTAAAGGCAGTGAATGCCTTTTCAAGATCTCTTTCAAATGCCGCTTCAATGATAAGCTCCTGCTGACCGCATATTCTTGAAACGAGAGGATAGATGCTTGAAGGAAGAGGACCTGCGCAAATGGGCTGTACACTGTTGTTTCTGAATGCCGCATTTGTTTCAACTACCGCACCGATAGGAAGATTGGGTATCTGTCCCATGTTGGGAAGGTTTACGTTTGTAACCAGATCGTGAAGACCCAAAAGTGCTCTCATCTGGCTTACACCTTCTTCACCTGTGTTATTTATCGTTATCTCTTCCTCACCGTTGCGGAGCTTTTCGCTTTTTTCAAGACGCTCCTTCAGGTTTTCCTTTCTCCAGGAAACAGGTGTGAGACCGAAGCCCCATTCCTTTACCTTCTCGGGTGATTCAAGATACCACTTGCCCTCACAGTCTTCTGCAAGGTGTCTGTCACCTGCCGCTGCAATGTATCCGAAACGGTTGAAAAGGTCGAACTTAACCTTGTTGGAACAGTCGAACACATTGTTCATCCAGTTTTCATCCTTGCCCTTGAGGTAGCCGGTTTCTGCATATTTTTTAGCAAATACCTTGTAGTCCTCAAAAATGTCAATGTCACGATATTTAGCTTTTGTTATCCATGTGAAGTGGTTAAGACCCGTAACCTCAACCTTGATATCCTTTCTGTCGGGCTTCTCGATGCCGTGCATTTCGGTTATCATCTGAGCAAGAAGTCCCTGTGTTCCGAATACCTCGTGACAGCAGCCGAATGCCTTTATCTTGGGGAATGCCTTATAAAGCGCCTTTGTACAGATGGTCATAGGGTTGGTATAGTTGATAACCCACGCATCAGGACAGTATTTTTCAACGTTGTGCGCAATTTCCTCGAACATAGGAATAGTACGGAGTGCACGAATAAGTCCGCCGGGACCTACTGTGTCGCCTACCGCCTGATAGATTCCGTATTTCTCGGGAGTATGTACGTCGCTTTCCATTTCGTCAAAGGTTCCGGGAAGAATTGAAATAACAACGAAGTCTGCACCTGTGAGAGCATCTCCGACGTTCTCGTATGCCGTGTAATCCCAATGGGACTTTGCACCCTTGGCATCATTGTATTTGTTGCCGATTATTTCGTTGTGCTTTGCCGCTTCAAAGTCGATGTCGTAAAGTGCTACTTCGCCGTTCATATCCTCGGCTGATACAAGGTCACTCATAAGTCCCCATGCCCAGCCTCTTGAGCCTCCGCCCACGTATGCTATCTTTACGCCTTCTACACCCTTGTCTGTGTATTTCATATTATTTCTCCTTTTATATTGATTTAAGAATATTATACATCAAGATTCTAAAAAAATCCTTTATATTTTTGACGAGTTTTTGTCCAAATCTTGATTTTTTTGATGTATTGGTATATAATTTTTTATATGCTAGGAAATTTCATTAAATCAACCTCGCCGTTTACATTGTATGTTTTACTCAAAATTTATGATAGGCGAGCATGCCGGCTGCTGCTAGCCGCTTTTTTATATGCAAGGAATTTGCATTAAATCAACCTCGCCGTTTTACATTGTAGGGTTATACCCAATGGTTACGATAGGCGAGAATTGCGAGCGGCTGCTAGCCGCTTTTTTGGAAAGGGGGTATAAAAATGATACCGACGATAAAATTCTCAGATGGAAAAGAATTTTTTTATGAGCACAGAAACACCGACGTATCTCCTTCTCCCATAATGGGCAAGCACCACTATCACAGCTACTTTGAAATATACTACTTCATAAAGGGCGAATGCAAATATTTCATAGATGACCGCACCTATTCTCTTATGCCGGGAGACGTTATCCTTATTCCCGAAAACGTTATTCACCGTACACTGTACACGTCAACCTACGAGCGCAAGCTTTTGAATTTCACTCAGAACTTCATTCCCCAAAGCGTTGGTGTAAAACTTGATTCAATGCTCTATCTGTACAGAAATCAGAACGTGTCAAAGGATATAAAGGAAATTTTCGATGCAATAGGGAAGGAATATTCCTCAATGGACGAGCACTCCGAAACCGTTATTACAAATCTGGTGGAGGATTTGTTCATACTCCTTGCAAGAAATAAAAACAAGGCTGCACAAAACGGAGGCAATTCGCTTTTTGTGGCAGATACCGTAAAATATATTTCCGAGCATTATCAATCCGACGTAACGCTGAACGATATGGCAGAATCCCATTCGGTCAGCCCGGAGCATTTGTCACGCACCTTTAAAAAGGAAACAGGCTTTGGCTTCAATGAGTATCTCACACTTGTAAGACTTCAAAAGGCAGAGCAATTTCTGGAGGAAGGGGAGCTGAAAACCGTTTCCCAAATTGCATATGCCTGCGGCTTTAACGACAGTAATTATTTTTCGGACAGATTCAAGAAAGCTCACGGCATGTCTCCGTTGAAATTCAGACAAAAACACAGAAAAACTATTGAAAAAAAGAAAAAATTGTGATAGAATCAAATCACAATATTATACGGAGGAAAAAACATTATGAAAATAGGAGTATCTAGCTACAGCTTTTCAAAATACATAAAAGAAACAGGCTGTGATTACTTCAAGGTGTGCGATATCGCAAAGGAAATAGGCTTTGACGGTATCGAATTTGTAGGACTTGAGGGCTACACAACACGCACTGACCTTATCGAGCTTGCAGGAGAGATAAAGGAATACTGTGCAAAAATTGGCTTGGAGATAGCTGCTTACACCGTTGGAGCAAACTTCTTGGCAGAGGATGCTGAGGCGGAAATTGCAAAGGTTTGCAAATGTGTTGACATTGCCGCAGCGCTTGGTGCACCGGTTATGAGACATGACGTTTGCTATGCACTTCCCAAGGACCATCTTTATTCATACAGGGACGCTATCAAGGACATGGCACCCCGTATCAGAAGGGTAACAGAGTATGCAAAGACAAAGGGTATTAAGACATGTACGGAAAATCACGGCTACATTTTCCAGAGCCCCAACAGAGTCGAGGAACTTATTCTCGCTGTAGGAAGTGATAACTACGGTTGGCTTTGCGATATAGGAAACTTCCTTTGCGCAGACGCTGACCCTGTTCTTGCGGTTGGAATTGCGGCACCCTATACGTTCCACGTTCATGCAAAGGATTTCCTTTTCAAAGCAGGTAACGTTGATTGTCCCTCAGGATTTTTCACTACTCTTGGCGGCAACCATATAAGAGGAACAATTGTAGGTCACGGCGTTGTACCTGTTAAGAACTGTATTGCGGCTCTCAAGAGAGTAGGATACGACGGATTTGTTTCCGTAGAGTTTGAAGGTATGGAGGACTGTGTGCCCGCTATTCGTGCAGGATTCGACTTCCTCAAAAAGAACGTATAAAAACCGAGAGCTGTTTAAAAACCCAAACAGAGTTTTTAAACAGCTCGTTTATATGACATACGCAAGAACTGTCACCGGAGGCAAGGGGTTCAAATGAATATTAAACAGTTTGTAAATGCTTTTAATAAAATAGACCTTACGTTGCATATGGGAGAGGTTTGCTCCTTGGACAGCAGTTGGAAGCGTGAAGGAGTGTGCAGTCCGTTTACCCGCCTGTATTACGTAAAGGAAGGAGAGGGACATATAGATACCGACGGTACCATGGTCCGTATGACAGGCGGTAACGTTTATATAGTACCCTCCGAGCATACCTTTAGTTATGGCTGTACGCATCTTGAAAAAATATATTTCCACATAACATTTTCCGATGCCGAAAGATACGATCTGCTTTCAAAGCTTGATACAGTAAAGTCTTTGCCTTGCTCTGCCGAGTATATGAAGACGTTGGAGAAGTGCTTGTGCTCAGACAGTTATGCCGATATGATAAAGCTCAGAACAATGCTGTCTCAGACGGTAATGGAATTCATCAATACCGAAGAGGATAAGCCGGTAAAGCTTTACAGCCAGCTTGTTGAAGAAGCGATAAATTATATTCACGATAATCTGAACGTTAAAATAAGCGTTTCCGAAATAGCAAATCACCTTTTTGTGTCGGAAAGTAAGCTGAGAAATTGCTTTAAGAAGGAAATGGGTATCACTATCGGCAGATACGTTGACGATATGGTGTTTATGAAGGCAAGACAAATGCTTTCAAGGGACAACAATACGGTAACCGATATAAGTACACAGCTTGGCTTTTGCGACAGAGTTTATTTTTCGGGACAGTTCAGAAAAAGATTCGGCATCCCTCCCACAGAATTCAGAAAGCAAAACCGAGAAGGCCTGGAATAAAACAGCCAATAGTGTAAAAACAAAAAAAGAACACCAAAAGGTGTTCTTTTTTGTTTTGGTGGGGACTACAGGGCTCGAACCTGTGACCCTCTGCTTGTAAGGCAGATGCTCTCCCAGCTGAGCTAAACCCCCGACGCCGTTTATGATATCATAAATCGGCGTAAATGTCAATACCTTTTTTGAAAAAATTTTAAGAGTTTCTGTTTTGAGCGCAGGTGCTGGGATAAAACTCTTCAATTGGGAAGGGCGTGGAGCAGAACATCGAACAGGGATCCGTTACCGAAACGGGAGTTTTATCTGCATCGGGAATACAGTATTCGCACGCGGGGATTATGAGCTGTGAAGGTCTTTCGATTCTTACCAGCGCAAAGATTCCGAGAGTGAGACATACTGCAATGGTATTACAGGGATTGAGGTCCAGTCCTCCGTCGAAAAGATTGATTATCTGCTGGGGAATATTGTCATATTCGGGAGGCAGAGGAATACCGTTGCAGTTTTCCACAATACTTACCGAAAGGGGAATGGGAGTTGCTACTTCAAGAACAACTTTAGGACGGTTGTTTCCGGGAATAACGTTGCTGAGATTGGGTGTGAAGCAAGGATCCGAATCCGTGTCCGAGGTGAACACACTTACGTTGCCCTCACCTCCGTAGAGAACGACCGTTTTCTCGCTTATGGCAAGGCCTTCAATATCCTGACTTACACCGTTAACGCAGCAAGTAAGAACTACGTAAAAATAATAACGGATGCTTACCTGATAATAACCGCTGTTGAAGGGCAGCTCGTCTGCATTCAACTGTGTCCATATGACACGAACCTCTTTTGCCCTGGGACTTCTGCAGTTCTGAAGAACCTGTGTGCCCTCGGGTGTGAGAACGACTCTCAAGCCCTCAATACAGTCTTGCGTTCTGCTTGTATCGTATATGCGGCAGGTGTCGATGCAACAAACGTCATCGTTGCAGCAGCACCCCTGACCGCTAGTTGTACAACTGTTTTGAATCATTTTTGTTCCTCCTGTTAAAATTATTCGGTCAATGTATAATATGCAAAAGTGCCGACTTTGTTTAAAAACATACAGTCGAGTATAAAAAGATGTTGCAAAATTCCGTATTGTTTGCTATAATAGAGCCGAAATGGGGGCTATTGCTATGAAAAAATTAATTATTACTTTTTTATTGATATTTGTGCTGTCACTTACGGCTTTTGCAGGCTCGGCAGTGTTTAGTTTGTCAAGCGCTGAGGCTGATGCAGGCGACAGTGTAAAGCTGACTCTTTCACTTAAGTGTACAGAGGAAGCAAATTCTTTTGCTGTTTCCAAGCTTAACTTTGACACTTCTGTGCTTGAGTTTACAGGCTTTACGGAAAATAGCGCCATTTCCGACCTAACTATTCTTCCGCCTACCTTTGATAGCGACAAGGGCGTTATCGTAATTGGATTGACGGATTCACAGAAGTTTGAAGGAGAGCTTTGCACAGTTGAATTTGTTGTAAAGGACGATGCATTCTCAGGCTCTTATGAAATAAGTGCATCCACCGTTGCCAAAAATAATTCTACCCCGGTAGAGTCCAGCTTTGCTTCCGGTACTGTTAAAATCAACGGTAAAGAACCACCCGAACCTACCGTACCCACTACACCAACTACACCTACCGTACCAACTGTACCAACTGTACCAACTACACCTACAACTCCTACTACACCAACCGTTCCCGATAAGCCGGTGGAATGGAAGAATCCCTTTAACGACGTTGAGGAATCAGACTGGTACTACGGCTCGGTGAAATATGCTAACGAAAACGGAATAATCAACGGTGTAAGTCCAACCGAATTTGCTCCTAAATTAAACGTTACAAGAGCTATGTTTGTCACACTTCTTTACAGGCTTGAAAAACAGCCCGACACGGTTGAATGCAAATTTACCGACGTACAAAAAGGAAGCTGGTACGAAAAGGCGGTTGCTTGGGCAAATGAAAAAGGAATTGTTTTTGGGGTAAGTGATACCGAATTTGCTCCCGACAGCAATATAACCCGTGAGCAGATGGCTACAATGCTTTGCCGTTGGGCGAAATTTAAGGGTAAGAACGTGGCATCTTCTGTAAAGCTCAATTACTCGGATAAGGATAATATTTCAGATTGGGCAAAGGACAACATTGCCTGGACAACCGAAAACGGCATAATGACAGGTAGCGGAAGCAGTTTTCTCCCCAAAAATTTTGCAACGCGTGCGGAAGCGGCGGCAGTAATAGAAAGAATTGCAAAAAAGGCTGATTGAAAAATCAGCCTTTTTCGCTTTATGGTAAATTTCTCAATTATTATGCCATAACTGTTTTACGTTGTAGAGCCATACTCAAAGGTTACGATAGGCGAGAATTGTCAGCGGCTGCTAGCCGCATTTTTGTTTACTAGGAAATTGCATTAAATCAACCTCGCCGTTTTACGTTGTAGAGCCATACTTAAAGGTTACGATAGGCGAGAATTGCCAGCGGCTGCTAGCTGCATTTTTGTTTACTAGGAAATTGCATTAAATCAACCTCGCCGTTTTACGTTGTAGAGCCATACTTAAAGGTTACGATAGGCGAGATTTGCCGGCGGCTGCTAGCCGCTTTTTGTATATTGTCAGTGCAATATCCTTTGACAAATTGAAGAACGTATGATACAATGATTCTTTAGTGAAAAGAGGTAAGAATATGTTCAGTTTATTTATAAAAGATAAGTCTTTTTATAAAACAGTGGCAATGATAGCCATTCCCGTTGCCTTACAGGGATTTATAACCACAGGTGTCAATATGATGGATACCATAATGATTGGAAAGGTGGGCGAAACACAGCTTTCTGCTGTGTCTCTAGCCAACCAGTTTATTAATATTTTTCACATCTTTTGTATGGGTATAGGTATGGGCGCTTCTGTACTTGTTGCGCGGTACTACGGAATGAAGGACAGAGCTGCACTGAAAAAGACAGTGTCTATTATGCTTCGTCTTTGTCTTGGGATGTCTGTGCTTTTTGCAGTTGCTACAGCCATTGCTCCCACTTTGATAATGAAAATATACACCACGGAAGTCCCAATTATAAATTACGGCGTCAGATACCTTGAATATTCGGTAGTTACATATTTTTTGTTGGGGCTTTCGCTTACCTGTACCATCGTTTTGAGAAACGTAGGTCAGGTCAGATTGCCTTTATATACGTCAATTGCCGCATTCTTTATTAACGTAGGTGCAAACTATATATTCATCTTTGGAAAATTCGGCGCACCTAAAATGGACGTAGCGGGTGCCGCACTGGGTACTCTCATTGCCCGCGTATTTGAATTTGCCGTTATTTGCGGATATATGTTTTTAAAAGATAAAGAAATAGGCTTCAGAATAAAGCACCTTTTCGAGCCTGTGGGCAATCTTTGGAAGGAATATATCAGAATGAGCATTCCCGTACTCGTCAGCGACGGAATACTTGCTCTGGGAAATAATTCGGTTGCTATGGTTATCGGCAGATTGGGTGAAAATTTTGTTGCCGCCAATGCGGTTACCGCTGTAACACAACAGCTCAGCTCGGTTATGATTCAGGGATTTTCCCAATCGGGCTCTATAGTTACAGGGAGAACACTGGGAGAAGGCGACAGGGAAAAGGCATCAAGACAAGGCTATGCCTTTCTCGGATTGGGAATCGTTTTTGGAGCTGTTGCCGCACTTATTGCTTTGCTCATCAGTGAGCCTATGATAAGGGCTTATGACCTTTCCAAAGAGACCCAGGAGCTTACACGTCAGTTAATGCTGGCAATAAGCATTATAATCTTTTTCCAGGCAACAAACAGTATTATGACCAAGGGAGTTCTCCGAGGCGGCGGAGATACGAAAATGCTTATGCTTGCAGATAATATTTTTCTTTGGATCGCTTCTGTACCGCTGGGTATAATCGCAGGACTTGTATTACACCTTCCTGCGTTCTGGATATATTTCTTTTTAAAGGTAGACCAGGTGCTTAAGGCGTTCTGGTGCGTAATAAGACTCAGAAGCGGAAAGTGGATAAAGAAAATAAGATCCTTGGAGGAATTATCGTGAAAAACTATACGTTTACCAAATATGCCTGTTACGTTTCAGGCGTGTCAATGGCTATAATAATTATTGTACCTGCACTGCTTTTCGAGACCTTCCGTGAAATGTACGGGATATCTTATACTCTCCTTGGTACGCTGGTAGTTATAAATTTCGTTACTCAGTTGGGTATGGACCTCCTTTTTACGTTCTTTCCGTCAATATTCAACGTACAAAAGGCTGTTAAGCTCACTCCGTTTTTGACGGCTTCGGGCTTTCTCATTTATTCACTGATGCCCCTTGCAGTACCGTCGGCGGCATATTTGTGGATGGCGTTGGGGACGGTGATATTTTCAGCATCCGGCGGATTGTGTGAGGTGCTGCTCAGCCCGATCATTGCCGCACTCCCCTCAGAAAACCCCGAACGCGATATGTCAAAGCTTCATTCCTGCTACGCCTGGGGTGCTGTTGCAGTAGTAATATTCAGCACTTTGTTTTTAAGAATCGTGGGCGAGAATATGTGGTTTGTTCTTCCTATTATTCTGTGTGCCATTCCTCTTTTGGCAATGCTCCTTTTCTGCAAAGCTGAATTTCCCGAAATGAACATAAGCGGTGAAAAGGGAACCGGTACAGGACTTCTCTCGGCGGGAATCGTCCTTTGCTTTCTTTGTATCTTCTTTGGCGGTGCAACCGAAAGCGTTATGACTCAATGGGCTTCAAGCTATCTTGAATCGGCTGTAAGCTTGCCGAAGGTCGTGGGGGACATATTCGGTACGGCATTTTTTGCCGCTACTCTGGGACTTGGCAGAAGCCTGTACGCAAAATACGGAAAGAATATAATGAGCGTTATGCTCACTATTGCAGTCGGTGCAGTCGTGACCTATACCGTTGCCGCGCTTTCGCTCAATCCGGTTTTGTCGCTTGTTGCGTGCGGACTTACAGGTCTTTGCGTTTCAATGCTATGGCCCGGAACACTCATTATAGTTGGAGATAAATACCCCGGTGCAAGCGTTGCCATATATGCTCTTATGGCATCAGGCGGAGACCTCGGCACAGCACTTGCGCCTCAGCTTGTGGGCGTTATAGCAGATAAGGTTTCCGCTATGCCCGTTGCTCAAAGGATTGCCGATAGATTTTCTATCACAGCCGAGCAGGTATCAATGCGTGCGGGTCTTTTGTCCTCGGACATATTTGCAATATGTACTGTTTTGATACTTTTGAGCATAAGAATATATTTTTCAAAGAAAAAGTCCTGCAAATAATATCTTTGGTGGATGTTTTGAAGGGAATACGCTATGGTAACGAAAGAAACTGTAAAAAATGCTGCAATAGATGCGGGAATAAAGAAGGGCGATATTCTTCTGGTACATTCTTCTTTTAAGAGTATGGGTAAGGTAGACGGAGGCGCTGAGTCAGTAATATCAGGCTTTCTGGATGCAATAGGCGAGGAGGGGACACTTGTATTTCCCACACTCTGTCAGGAGGATTTTCTCAATTCATATAAGACATGGCACATGGATAAAAAATCTGATGTGGGCTATCTTACCAATTATTTCAGATGTCGGGAGGGTTCATACAGAAGCGACCAGGCAACACACTCTGTAGCCGCCTGCGGCAGAAAAGCAAAATGGCTTACCGAAACCCACGGACACACCTCAAAAAGATGGGGAAATATGGGCGATACTCCGTTTGCCCCCGATTCCCCCTGGCAGAAAATGTATGATGAGGGGGCAAAGGTCCTTCTTCTCGGTGTAGGTCCTATATACGTTACCTTCCGTCATTTTGCTGAATATCTTTTTATTGAAGAGTGCTTGAAAAGGATTGAGGGAAGAGAAGATTACGAGGAGATGAAGGGCAGACTACATTGCTTCGAGCGGTACTTCGACCTAGAGGCTTGGCCTCACGTATACAGCCCCACAGTCTTTGAAAAATTGAAGGAAAAAGGACTTACAGGTGAGTCTGTTTGCGGTAACGCAGTTTTTAAGACCTTGCCTGCAAGGGAATACGTAGACGTAGCTTTAGAGCTTTTGCGTCAGGGCAGTTCGGAGGTTCTCTGGAGAGTGGAGAATGGCTGGCACGTAGAGGATTGGCTTCAGTGGTATGAGGATATAAAATAGTGAAATATATAAAATCAGCGTAGATGTTTTTTATCTACGCTGATTTTATATTATATTTCTATTTCAATGTCACCGCTTACAGTGTTTATTACACAGGGGGCGCCCGAGCTGTTTAGCGGTATTTCCACGTTACCGCTTGTGGTATCAACAGAGAAATCTTTTCCGCTTATGAAGCTTCCCTCAACGTCACCGCTCACAGTGTTTATTTTTACGTTCTTTCCGTCGCAGGCTTTAAATTCAATATCTCCCGAGGTGCTTTTGAGCACCAGTGAACCGTTTGATTCTACGCCTGAAAGCTCAATATCACCGCTTACGGTCATAACTGTTACGTCAGCACATTGTCTTTTGCTTAAGTATACGTCGCCGCTGGACGATTTGAGTCCTACCTGACCGTCTGTGTCGGCATTGACTTTTATGTCACCGCTGGTACTTTGTACCCCGATGAACCCGAAGTAAAAATCCCTCGGTAGTACAACGTCACCGCTTACAGTGTTGACAGCTATGCTTTCGTACGCCGTCTCGGGCAGATAGAGTATAACCTTGGACTCTCGGTACTGTATCCCTACGTTGTCCCACCACTTACTTCCCGGTGCGTTTTTCTCTTCAATCATCAATGCTTCGTTGGTTATCTCGGCAGAGAAAACAGTTCCTTTTCTTGCAGTACTAACAAGTCGGCATTCTCCGTCGTTTGATTTGCGAATTATAAGGTCAGACTCAACTGTTTGTATCGATATATCCTCAAAGGAACCGCTGATATACTGTGTTCTCTCTGTCATTTCCACTGTTTGAAGCTTGGAGAAATCAAAGCCTATGCTGTAAAGAGCACCAATGCAAATTACAACACCGACTACAATAAACAGTATTGCGATTATTAATGCTTTTTTCATTCTTTATTTCCCCTTTCTGACGAATATGGACTTAATTCCAAAAACTATTGCCTTGCAAAGTGCAACAGCTCCGCGAACCAAGGCTTTGCAAATGATAAATACCAGTATGAACGAGCCTGTGCATATAAATACTGTTCCTAAAATAAGAATTCCTTGTACTGCATGGCCTGTAAACAGCATAACCGCTCCTGCACCCAACAGCGCAACGGCAGAGAAAATCAGTACAGCAGCTGTGGCACATACCGAAATTACTACAGACCACAGAATTACGTAAAGTGATAGAATTACTGCCAGAATAGCAATTGCCAAGGGTATCCACAAGGGAGCGCCCAAAAGGATAAGTGCTATTTCCCATCCTATCAGATTCCTTTTCGGCTTTACCTTCTCTTTTACAATGCGCGGGAGGGGAGTGTCTGCAAGTATCTGTGCTAAAATATCGTCAATGTTACCCAGACCGGCAACAGCTTCCTCTTCGTTTTCTCCGTTTTCTATTCTGTCATCTATAATTTCGCTGTAATACTCAAGTGATTTTTTTGCGTCCTCTTCGGGAAATCCGCGAAGCTTTTCACTGAGACTGTCAAGAAATTGCTTCTTGTTCATCTGTTCTGTCCTCCCTTGTTACAAATTTATAAATGGACATGATCTCTTTCCACTCTGCTTCAAATTCGTGCAGTCTTTTTAATCCTGCTTCGGTGATACTGTAGTATTTTCTCAGCCTTCCGTTGTGCTCGGCTGTGCGTACGTTCAACAGCTCCGCTCCCTCCAGACGCCGCAAAATAGGATATAGCGTCGATTCCGATATTTCGGCGTATGGCTTTATGTCCTTGATTATCTGATACCCGTAGGATTCTCCGTTCTTTATTGCCGCAAGAACACAAACGTCAAGCAGACCTCTTTTCATTTGAATGTCCATACAATACCTCCCTTCACATAATACTATACAACACATAGTATTATTTGTCAAGAAAAATCCCGAAAAAAATCGGGATTTTTATATACTTGGTCTTTTATCTTATGTCGTCAACGGAGTTGAAAATAACGTCGGGCTTCATGGAGTTATCCAGCTTTTCAACGTCCTCCATAGTACCCTCACCCGAGAGCACGAAGCAAGCTGTAATGCCGTGAAGCTTGCCTGTTGCAATGTCTGTATAGAGTCTGTCGCCGATAATGACCGTGTCCTTTCTGGCAATGCCTGAAAGGTCCTCTATGTACTCGGCTGTTTCGGCATTTGGCTTTCCAAAATATCTGGGCTCAACACCTGTGGACAGAGTTACAAGAGCGCAAATAGCACCGCTGTCCGGAATAAATCCATCCTCGGTAGGACAGTTGATATCCGGATGTGTGGAAAGAAATTCAGCGCCGTTTCGTATGAGCGTACAGGCGTTTTCAAGCTTTGCATAGGTTACGGTAGTGTCAAAACTCACTACTACGATATCTGCCTTTTCGCCTTCTTTTACAGGCTTGATACCAGCCTTTTCAAAGGTGTCGTGAAGTGCAGGAGTACCTACAAGGTAGACACTCTTTCCTGCTCTGTGCTTGTTGAGAAAGCCTACGGTTACGTCGCCCGACGTAACGATTTCTTCTCTTGTTGCGGAAAATCCGAGTCTGGTCAGCTTATCAATATAAATGTCAGGGTTTTTTGATGCGTTGTTGGTAAAGTACATTACCTTGGCGCCGTTATCACGCACTCTTTGAATAAATTCAGGTGCACCCTTTATTACTTTTTCACCAAGGTATATAGTGCCGTCCATATCCATGACGAACAGCTTTTTTTCTCTTAACAAATCCATAATTACACGTTAAACCTGAATAAGGTTATGTCTCCATCCTTCATAATATAGTCTTTGCCTTCGCTTCTTACAAGACCTTTTTCCTTTGCGGCATTCATTGAGCCCTGTGCTACAAGGTCCTCAAAGGAAATTATCTCCGCTCTGATAAAGCCACGCTCTATGTCGCTGTGAATCTTACCTGCGGCTTGAGGTGCTTTGGTGCCGTTTTTGATAGTCCAGGCTCTTACCTCGGGCTGACCTGCGGTAAGGAAGCTGATGAGACCGAGTAGTGAATAACTTTCCTTAATGAGTCTGTCAAGTCCCGAGCAGGAAAGTCCCAGGTCCTCAAGGAACATTGCTTTTTCGTCATCGTCAAGCTCTGCTATCTCTGCTTCGATGTTGGCACAAATGGGAAGCACACCTGAGTTTTCGCTTCTTGCAAAGTCTGCCACAGCCTTGAAATGCTCATTTTTATTTTCAAGATCATCAATGTCGGGAATATCATCCTCACCGATGTTAGCTGCATATATAATGGGCTTTTCGGAAAGCAGGGGAATGTCCTCGAGGAATTTTGCCTCGTCATCCGTCCTCTCAAGGCTTCTGGCACTCAATCCTGCATCAAGGTGCGCTTTAAGCTTTGTCAAAAAGTCTATTTCAGTCTGTACACTCTTGTCACCTTTCAAAGCCTTCATAGCTCTGTCTATTCTTCTGTCGAGAATTTCAATATCGGACAGAATCAGCTCGGTGTTAATGGTTTGAATGTCGTCAAGAGGGTCAATTTTTGAGTTGACGTGTATAACGTCTGCGTTCTCAAAGCAACGAACAACGTGAACAATGGCATCAACCTCACGGATGTGCGACAGAAATTTGTTTCCAAGTCCTTCACCGTTTGCAGCACCTTTTACAAGTCCTGCAATGTCCACGAATTCGATTATAGCGTGTGTTATTTTTTCCGGAGAATACATTTTTGCCAATACGTCAAGTCTCTCGTCAGGAACCGTAACCACACCTACGTTAGGGTCGATGGTACAGAAAGGGTAGTTTGCCGCTTCTGCTCCTGCACCGGTGATTGCATTAAAAAGTGTACTCTTTCCAACGTTTGGAAGTCCTACTATACCGAGTTTCATATTTATTTACATCTCCTTTATTTTCAAGGGTTTCGCGATTTGCGTTTTGGCTACTACGCCATTTTTACGCCATTTTCGCATTGATTTATATAGATTTATATATCAGAAAACCCCATTTAACTCAAATTGCCTTACAGCTTGGTCTAATGAATCGGTAGTCACGTGAACATACCTATCCATTGTTGTTTTTATACTGGCGTGTCCCAGTAGCTTTTGCAGTACCTTTGGCTGCATCCCGCTTTCGATAGCACGAGTGGCGTATGTGTGGCGTAAAGCGTGCATACAAAAGCGTGTAATCCCTGCTTCGTCGCAGAGCTTGTAAAGGTGGGTATCATAAGAACTGTTTTTGGCCGGTTCACCGGTGCGATAGTTGATAAAAACAAGGTCACGCAAAACGAGTGTCGAGGTTACGCCCGTTCTTCTATCAACATACTCTAATGTTTCATCGAGCAGAGGTGATTCCTTTCTCCCTTTTCGATTATCCCAAATGTCTTTGAGAATACCATATGCCTTGTCTGTCAGAGGAATGGTGCGATAGCTTTGCTGTGTCTTGGGTGGTCCTGCACGCCAAAACTGCTGTGCGTGTCGGTACTCCAATGTTTTATTCACTGTAAGCGTCCTTTTCTCAAAATCAATAGCATCCCATGTTAGACCAATCATTTCACCTGTTCGTAGCCCTGTTTCGAGGATGAGGGCGTATTGATTGTAGTTGTGAGAACGCCTCGCAGTTTCAAGGAAAGTACGCTGTTCTTCACGGGTGAGAAACTTAATATCATCTGTTGCACGAACGGGTTTTGTAAAGCGAACGCCGTCCATAGGGTGCTTTGCAATGAGGTCATTCATCTTTGCCGCTTTGAACATTGTTCCCATAGTAATGAATGTTTGGCGTATGGTCGAGCCGGCATAGTCGGCATCCATCTGAATGAACACCTTTTTACAATGCATCGGTTTTACATTTGCTATTAACATTTTCCCCATAACGGGCTGAATGTTGAATGTGTATCGTTCTCGGTAGTTGCGAAGTGTATTAGGAGCTAAATCTCCAACGATATTTTCAATCCAAAAATCAAACCATTCATCAACCGTAGTTTCCGTAGCTACGAAAACACCATCGTGCATGTCAGCGAATTTTGCTTCTTCTATCCAATTACGCGCTTCGGGAACTGTCCCGAAGTATTTTTCGTGCCTTTTGCCTGCCTTATCAACAAAGCGTGCGCTGTATAATCCGTCCTTCCTTTGGTAGATACCCTTACCGCAGTCTTTACCTTTGAGATTCTTTCCCATTGTTAACTCCTTTCTCACAGAGAGAAAAAGAGCATACTGCTACATATAGATTATATCATAAGATGCCCTTTTCCTCAAGTGACTTTACAAAAAAATCTTAGGCTTTTTTGTAAATTTTTAACTTTGTTGCTTAAATTATTATTTTATCGCTGATATATTCTTCAAATTCTTTGCGTTTCACAAGCTTTTTAGTGCCGACAAAGAGCACAAACGGACAATTAGGGGCACGAAGCATACTATCGATTTTGTTAATGCCGATATTGCTATACTCCGCTGCTTCCTTAATGGTCAAGGTCATTTTAAGGTGAATTGGGACTTTGCATTCAGCTTTCTCCGTTTTGTTATTATTCAATAAGTGGTTGGCTTTCTTCGAGTTGGCTCTGGTGTTTACAATGGTATTTTTCTTCTTGGTCATACATCATCACCGCCCGACAGATAGATTCGTGTTACGTCATCACGATGATGTCCAAGCAACTCAGACACCTTTTTGCGAGCAACAAAATCGGAATAACCTTGTTCAATGAACTTGTTATACTGCTCGTGTGCAAAGGTATGTCGCAGCCCGTGAAAGGTTATGGTGTTCTCGGTAAATCTCTTTCGATGATATGCAATAAAGCACTGTAGTCTCTTCATCGCAAGATGCGTCTTATCGTAAGGTCGCACAAACAGCTTTTCTCCAATGGGAGTGATTTTCAACATATCACGGAATGTAATTCTTATAGACTCATTGATAGGTACATATCTCCAAAGTCCACCCTTGCCCTTGACAAGCAGCTTGCCTGTATCAATGGCATTTTTTGCGTCATTGGTGTCGATGCGGAAGCATTCCTCCAAGCGAAGACCTGCATATCGTGCAAGACACAGAATCGCCTGATAATCTTTGTTATCAATTGCGGCAATGAGCATATGGTTAAATTCCGGAGTAGTCCAGGTTCTGTCCACACCGCCAAAGGTTCGCTTTTTGAGGTCTAAGTCCTCATTAGTTGGCAGTTCGCATCTTGTGTACGGCATATTGTCGTGGAAGAAGCGAATGGCGGCAAGCTCGGTCTTAATCGTTGAAGCCGACAAGCCTTTACTTTGCATATACGAAACGTAAGCAAGTATATGCTTTTCTGAAATGTTGCAAAGCTTTTGCAAACGGTACTCTCGTGCTAAAAATACCATAAAGCGTTTGAATGCTTTGCCATAACGTTCTCTTGTCTTGAAGCTACCAACCTTCAAATGGCGGAACAACTTTGTGTACTGCACTTCTAAATTTTTGTATATTGTAGTTTTCATTTTAATTCCTTTCTTTCGCAAGGGCATAGCTATGGCACTGAGTTTTTGTATCTGTTACCTGTGTATTTCCTTGTTTAACTTAATGGAAAACAGCGTATTTACAGCACTTTCGGGTGCTTTTTTAATCTCTGTCTCCATAAAGTATGAGGCTTATTGCCCGGTTAGTAATATTACCGCAATTATTCGATTTGGACTTAAAAAGCCCGGCGGTAGCATCAACCTGCTAAACTCAGGTGCAATATATGCCGATGCTGAAATATGCCATAAGCGGTGACATATGAATGTATTTACACAGCCGCTACT
>JAZSDT010000079.1:0-5035 GCA_045531285.1 Eubacteriales bacterium | reverse complement strand
TTTTTTATATACCAGGAAATTGCATTAAATCAACCTCGCCGTTTTTCATTGCAGGGTTATATTCAAAGGTTACGATAGGCGAGCATTGCCAGCGGTCGCTGACCGCTTTTTTATTGTTGAAAACCTTCGGTTTTCTTCCTTTTTTGAAAATTGCATTTAATAAGACCTCGCCGTTTTGTTTATTGAACGTATGAACATCGTTGTGAAAAGTGAGCATTGTCCGATAAGGCCTATTATAAAGTTTTCTTTAATTCGTTGTACTGTTCTATCGTTGTTACGATCGACATTGCCTGTAAAAGAGCTGTTACGCTCATATTGTTTGGAAGCCCGAGTGCTTCACACAAAGCTATACGCCTTTGAGATGCACCGTCACAGCCTATAAAACCATCCTCGTAAAGCATCGCACGCGTAAAGGGTTGGGGCTCTCTTTCGGACTTAAAGCGTTCAAAAAGACCTCTCACCGTATCGGCATCAATACCCTCAACGCCCAGAACACCTTCTTTTGACGGCTGAGCTTTGCGGCTTTCCTTACCTGTCACACGGGGAGTATAAAGGTGATAAACTCCCTCTCCGCCGGTGATATTCTTTATGTGGTTACGGATAACCATTCCGGCAGAATCACTGTCGGTAACAACTATCACACCGCGTTTTTTTGCCGCTTGGCGTATAAGTGCCTTTTTTTCATTGCTCTTGAATATTCCAAATCCGTCCAGGGTAATTATATCTGCATCAAGAACGGACTCGAGCTTTATTTTATCGTACTTGCCCTCACAGACAACTACTTCTTTTATAGGGAGCTTCATTTCCGCTACCCCATTATTGAAGTTATCAACGATTCTACAAGTACGTAATCGGGAGCTCTCATGCTTTTTAATTCACCTTCACAGCGAAACGTCAGCTCTACTGCCTTTTTCAACGCACTCTCACTCCAACGGTCAAGACTTTGCACGTACTTTTTTATCTGCCAAGGTGCAAAACCTGTCAGCGCTGTAATTTCGCTGTCGCTCATCGTACTTCTGGCAGATTTAAGAAGCGACAGACCGTTAACCGTTTTGGCAATCATGGAAACAAGTATAATAGGCTCAACGTTCTGGGTTCTGAGATTCTCAAGGATATTCATTGCATCACGGCTTGCGTGTCGTATTACGGCATCCGTAAAATCCCATACCTCGTTTTCGGCACAGGGCTTGACAAAATCGTCAACCAGCTCGTTGGGAACCGAATCAAGACCGTTAAACTTACAGTAAGAAATAAGCTTCTCCGATTCGTTTTTCAGTCTTGTCATACTGAAATCGCACAGACCTATCATCTTGGTAATATTAACGTCGCTTATTCTGACCTCGGCTGTACGGAAAATCTTGTCCGTCCAGGACAAAAGCTTCCCTTCGCTTTGCCTGGGAAATTCAACCATCGTCAGATTTGCTTCAAGGTCCTTGATAACCTTTCTCTCACGGGACTTTTTATTGGGGAACTCAAGCTCGGAGGCTCTTGCGAAAATAACGAGAATAACCCCCTCGTCAACACGCTTTACCGCGTCAACCAGCCTTTTTTCTCCGTCTTTTTTCAGTCCGAGGATATCCATTCCCCAAACCTCTATTATCTTGTGCTCCGCCATAACCGGCAGTGAATCCACCGCATCGTCAAGCTCCTTCAAGGTATCATCACGCTGAAAGTCGAGAACCGTTCTGTTGAAATCGGTCATCCCCTCATCTTCGACGATTTTCCTTAATTCGCCCAGATAATAGTGCTTGAGATACTCCTCCTCGCCCCAAAAAAGATATGCTCCCTCGGGTTCAAGCTTTATTTTGTCCCGAAGCTCTTTTACCTCGTCTTTTTTTACAGGGTAAGCCATTATGCCATACTGTCAGAGAGCTGTTTGCCTCCGAGGATATGGAAATGGAGGTGTTTTACACTTTGACACGCGTGGTCTCCGCAATTGGAAACCACTCTGTACCCGTTTGCAAGACCCTCTGCCTTTGCAATTTGGGGAATGCACTCAAAAATATGTGCAACTACTGCGGAGTTGTCCGCGTTTATTTGGTCAACCGAAGGAATATGCTCCTTGGGTATTACGAGTATATGTGTGGGCGCCTGAGGATTAATGTCGCGAAACGCCAATACCTTATCGTCTTCATATACCTTTGTTGAAGGGATGTCACCCTTAACTATGGCACAAAACAAACAATCCATAATATATCTCCTTTACGTATTTGGGTAAGCCTCAAATCTTACTGCATCATTTCGATAAACTTTGCCTTTGCCTCGGGAAGCTTTGTAATGTCCTTACCGCCCGAAGAAGCACTGTCGGGACGTCCGCCTCCGCCTCCGCCTACAATGGGAGATATTGTCTTGAGGATATTGCCTGCGTGAGCACCCTTTGCAAGTGCATCCTTACCGCAGAACGCCGCAAAGATTATCTTTCCGTCGTTTACTGAATACAGTACACCGACGATGTCCGAATACTTGTCACGGAGTCTGTCTCCCTCTCCTCTGAGCACGTCTACCTTAGCGTCCTTTATCTCACCGAAGAGAAGCGAATATTTGTCAGTCTTTACAATGGAAGCTTCAAGGTCCGCTCCTGCACTTGCCGCCGCCTTTGCGTGAAGTGATTCTACCTCACTCTTTGTTTCGCGAAGCTCGTTTACAAGAGCCGAAACCTTTGCGGGAAGAGAACCGATGTCATTTGCTCTTGCGACCGTTGCACACTCTGTAAGCAACGCTTCCTTCTCGGCAAGGAGTGCAAGAACGCCAAGACCTGTCGTTCCCTCGATTCTTCTGATACCTGCCGCTACGGACGACTCTGAAAGGACCTTGAAAAGTCCTGCCTCGGAGGTATTTTTAAGGTGTGTTCCTCCGCAAAGCTCGGCAGATACGTTACCCATTCTTACAAGTCTTACCGTCTTGCCGTACTTTTCTCCAAAAAGTGCCATTGCGCCCATAGACTTTGCAGTCTCGGGGTCGGTTTCTATTGTTTCAACTGTATTTGCCGCAAGTATAAATTCGTTTACAAGCTTTTCAACAGCCGCAATCTCTTCGGCTGTCATAGGAGCGAAATGCTTGAAGTCAAATCTTACTCTGTTTTCGTCAACGTATGAGCCTGCCTGCTCAACGTGGTCACCAAGCACTTTTCTGAGCGCCGACTGAAGAAGGTGTGCCGCCGAGTGATTTCTGGCAATAGCACAACGTCTTGCCATATCTATTTTTGCTGTTACTGTGTCTCCTACGTTTATGGGAGCTGTCACTTCGCAATCGTGGAGATATACTCCGTCCTGCTTCTTAGTGTCAATGACCTCTATAACGGCGTCTCCTACCGTAATAGTACCCTTATCGCCTACCTGACCGCCGCCTTCTCCGTAGAATACGGTCGAATCAAGCACGATAACTGCCTCGCCCTCACTGACAGTATCTACAAGCATACCGTCCGCAATTATAGCAAGAACCTTGCCCTGACACTCGGTGTCTGTATATCCCTTGAACTCAGTCTTTGCAAGACCTTCGATAAGGCTGGACTGGGTGTTGTCCCATCCGCCGCCTGCCTTACGGTTCGCTCTTGCTCTTTCCTTCTGCTCTGTCATAAGGGCAGTAAACGCATCATCATCAATTGTCATACCGTCCTCGGCAATGATTTCACGAGTCAGGTCGATAGGGAATCCGAAGGTATCATAGAGCTTGAATGCGTTGTCGCCCGAAAGAACAGTCTCGCCCTTCTCCTTTGCTTCTGCAACAAAGCCCGAAAGGATAGCAAGTCCCGCATCGATTGTAGCGTCAAAGCGCTCTTCTTCTATGGAAAGTATCTTCTTGATGTATTCTGCTTTTTCACGAAGCTCGGGATATGCACCCTGGTTGCATTCGATAACCACCTCGGAAAGCTTGTTGAGGAAAGCTCCCTTAATGCCAATGAGTCTGCCGTGACGTGCCGCACGTCTGATAAGACGGCGAAGAACGTAGCCTCTGCCTTCGTTAGAGGGCATAACTCCGTCACCAATCATAAACGTAGAGCTTCTGATGTGGTCGGTGATGATTCTTATTGATACGTCATTATTGTAGTCGGAGCCATAGCTCTTTGACGAATATGAGCAAACGGTATCAAGTATCTTTCTAACGGTATCAACCTCAAAAAGATTGTCTACGCCCTGCATTACACACGCAAGTCTTTCAAGACCCATACCGGTATCGATATTCTTTTGGCTGAGCTCGGTGTAATTTCCGTGTCCGTCGTTGTCAAACTGTGTGAAAACGTTGTTCCAGATTTCCATATATCTGTCACACTCACAACCGGGCTTACAGTCAGGTGAACCGCAACCGTACTTTTCGCCTCTGTCGAAGTATATTTCCGAGCAAGGACCGCAAGGACCGCTTCCGTGCTCCCAGAAGTTGCCCGCTTTGCCCATTCTGACAACCTTTTCAGCAGGTACTCCCACCTTCTTTGTCCAAATGTCAAACGCTTCGTCGTCTTCCTCGTAAATCGAAGGCCAGAGAAGCTCTGCGGGAATTTCCAGAGTTTCGGTCAAAAACTCCCATGCCCACGGAATTGCTTCATTTTTGAAATAATCTCCGAAAGAGAAATTACCCAGCATTTCAAAATACGTACCGTGACGTGCTGTTTTACCAACGTTTTCAAGGTCGGGTGTTCTTATACACTTCTGACAGGTTGTAACTCTCTTTCTGGGAGGCTCCTTTGTACCCTTGAAATAAGGCTTCATAGGTGCCATACCCGAGTTGATAAGAAGAAGTGAGTTATCATTCTGAGGCACCAGCGAAAAGCTTTGAAGTCTCAGATGTCCTTTTGACTCAAAGAAGGAAAGATATGCTTCTCTAAGGTCGTTAAGCGATGTCCATTTCATATTTGGATGTCCTTTCATTTATATGTAATTATATTTTTCGCATATATAAGATATTGTACACTTTTTACCACCTACAGTCAACAAAATCTCATTTTTTACCCAAAAATCTTTATACAAATTTAACACGAATATCAAAAGCGGATAGCCTCCGCTGTGTATATAAAAACGGCAAGGTTGATTTAATGCAATTT
>JAZSDT010000017.1:0-2954 GCA_045531285.1 Eubacteriales bacterium | reverse complement strand
GCCCTTCGCGTCTTGCTTGTATTTGAAACGTTTAACTCCGCTCTTGTTATTCTGAACGCAGTGAAGAATCTCAAGAATCGGAAAAAACAACAAAAATAAAAAAATATATAAAATAGGAGAAAAATTATGATGGAAGCATTGGGTATGGTTGAAACCAGAGGTTTGGTAGCAGCAATCGAAGCAGCAGATGCAATGGTAAAGGCAGGAAATGTAACTCTTATCGGAACCGAGAAGATCGGTAGCGGTCTTGTATCTGTTATGGTAAGAGGCGACGTTGGAGCAGTTAAGGCAGCAACAGAAGCAGGCGGAGCAGCAGCTTCTAAGCTTGGCGAGATCGTTGCTATCCACGTAATCCCCAGACCCCACGCTGATGTAGAGAAGATTCTCCCCATCATTAAGTAAGTTAGCAATACACAAAAATAAATAAAAAAATAAATTTCAGGAGGAAATGAATATGGCACTTGGAGCACTTGGAATGGTAGAAACCAGAGGTCTTGTTGCAGCAATTGAAGCAGCAGATGCAATGGTAAAGGCAGCAAATGTAACTCTTATCGGAACCGAAAAGATCGGTAGCGGACTCGTATCCGTTATGGTAAGAGGCGATGTTGGAGCAGTTAATGCTGCAACAGAGGCAGGCGGAGCAGCAGCAGCTAAGCTTGGTGAAGTAGTTGCTATCCACGTAATCCCCAGACCTCACGCTGATGTAGAGAAGATTCTCCCCATCATTAAGTAATGCGTTTTTTGTTCTCTTCCCGGATTTGTTTCCGGGAAGAGAACAACCAATCCCAATAACCTAAGTTGAAAGGAATTTTTTAAATGATCGTCGGAAAAGTAATCGGAAGCATTGTATCAACTCGCAAGAATGAAAATCTTGTAGGGAATAAATTTATGCTTGTAGAGCCTCTTGAGGTAATAGGTGACACAACAAACAGAATTGTTGCAGTTGACAATATCGGTGCAGGTATCGGCGAGATTGTTCTTGTTGCAATTGGCAGTGCCGCAAGAATAGGATGCGGTATGGAAACTGCCCCAATAGATGCAGCTATAGTAGGAATAGTAGATGATGGTGTTGGTTTGTCGGGAGTACCTAAAAAATGAAATTTGAAGAATTAAAACAATTATTAAGAGATTCGGGAATAGTAGGCGCAGGCGGTGCCGGTTTCCCGACGTATGCAAAACTTGATAAAAGCGTTGATACAATTATTTTGAATTGCGCTGAGTGTGAGCCTCTTTTGAGACTGCATAGAAGCCTTTTGGAAAGAAATGCCTACGAAATTATGTGGGCACTAGATTTAGTCGCGAAAACAATAGGTGCAAAAAACGTTATTATTGCTTTGAAAACAGCTTACAAAAAAGCTATACAAGCAGTTAACAGCGAGCTTGCATCCTTTGAAAATATATCGATTTCTACGCTTGACGAGATTTATCCCGCTGGCGATGAAGTAGTACTTATATACGAAACTACCGGCAGAGTTGTAGCCCCTGGTGCAATACCTTCTTCTGTTGGAGTTACGGTTTTTAACGTTGAAACTATGTATAACGTTTACAGAGCAGTTAACGATAAACAGCCTGTAACCGATAAATTAGTAACTATAACCGGTGCAGTAAAAAATCCTCAGACTTTTATTGTTCCAATCGGAACTAAGCTTTCTGAGGTTATAAAGCTTAGTGGCGGTGCTACTGTTGACGATCCTGCATTTGTACTTGGCGGTCCTATGATGGGACGTCTTGGTTCTGATTCTGAGCCTGTTACCAAAACAACTAATGCCGTTATAGTTTTGCCTAAAGATCATTACGTTGTTATGCGTAAGAAGGTTAAACCTTCGACCGATTTAAAGCGAGCTATGGCATCTTGTTGTCAATGCAGATATTGTACAGATCTTTGCCCTAGATTTTTGCTTGGACATCCGATTCAGCCACACGAGTTTATGCGTGTAGTATCTAACAATGATACCGTTAAGGTGCAGCCGTATCTTGACGCTATGTTCTGTTGCGGATGTGGCTTATGTGAAATGTATTCTTGTCAGCAAGGACTTTCACCGAAGCTTCTTATAGATGAGTTCAAGAAGGGAATGAGAGCTGCAGGTGTGACACCTCCTAAGGGAATTAAACCTGTTCCTGTTCCTAAATCAAGACAGTTTAGAAGAGTTCCACTTGCTCGTTTGCGTTCAAGGCTCGGTCTGAGCAAATACGATGTATCTGCTCCTATTTCTGATGTAGCGTATATGCCTGAAAAAGTTAAGATTTTACTGTCACAGCATATTGGCGCTCCTGCAGAGCCTATGGTAAATGTTGGCGATAAGGTTTGTGTCGGACAGGTTGTTGCCTGTGCACAAGCAGATAAGCTTGGTGTAAATATTCATTCGTCTGTTGACGGAATTGTAAAAGAAATTAATAAACAATATATTATAATTGTTTCAGAGAGAGGTAATCAATAATGGGGAAGGCTATTGGACTTGTCGAATTTAAGACGGTTTCTTCAGGTATAACTGCGGCAGATATTATGGTTAAGACCGCAGAAGTTGATATAATTCACGCTGAAACTGTTTGTCCCGGTAAGTATTTTGTTCTTATAGAAGGAGATCTTAGTGCGGTAAAGGCAGCTGTTGATGCCGCTTCCAAACACGCCACCGAGCATCTCATTGATACTTTTGTGCTGGGTAACCCTCATGAGTCTCTTTTTGGTGCTATATATGGAACGATAGAGATTCACAATCCTAAAGCTCTTGGAATTCTCGAAACCTACTCAGTGGCTTCGGCGATTGTAGCAGCCGATACTGCGGCTAAAACTGCAATTGTTGACCTGATTGAATTGAGACTTGCCAGAGGAATGTGCGGAAAATCATATCTTCTTCTCACCGGAGAGGTATCTGCAGTGTCCGCTGCTATAGAAAAGGCAATTGCCGGAGCCGGTGGCAACGGTATGTTCCTTGACAGCTCTGTTATTGCAGGGC
>JAZSDT010000116.1:0-6926 GCA_045531285.1 Eubacteriales bacterium | reverse complement strand
CGTGACCGATCTCACGTCTTCCGGGGCTTCTTGAAGCCTTTGCCTCACCTACAGAGTAGCCGGGCATATTGTAAGCGTGCATATATCTCTTGAACTCTTCGTCATCGATACCGTCAAGCATCTGCTGATCGCTTACAGAGCCGAGAGTTGCAATTGTCATAACCTGAGTCTGTCCTCTTGTGAACATACCCGAACCGTGAGTTCTGGGAAGGATGCTTACTTCTGCTGCAAGAGGTCTCATCTGATCCATTGTTCTGCCGTCAACACGCTTCTGCTCATCAAGAAGCCAACGTCTTACAACGTACTTCTGGAGCTTGTACATGCATTCGTTTATCATTGCTGTGGTAGCGTCGTCCATATCGGGATAAATCTCGCCGAAATGCTCGAACACGTCAGCATAAACTACCTGGAGTCTCTCGTCACGAACTGTCTTGTCGTCTGTATCAAGAGCCGCCTGAACAGCGTCCATTGCATAAGCCTTGATAGCTTCAAACAAATCGTGGTCAACCTCGCAAGAGGGATACTCGAACTTGGGCTTACCGATCTCGGCAACAACTGAGTTGATAAATTCAACGATCTCGCAGTTAACCTTGTGAGCCGCCATGATGGCATCGTACATATCCTTGTCGGATACTTCCTTAGCACCTGCTTCGATCATTACAACCTTCTTTGCAGAGGATGCAACTGTAAGCTCGAGAAGGCTTCTTTCTCTCTGCTCTTTGGTGGGGTTCATAACGAACTCGCCGTCAACCAGACCTACGAAGGTACCTGCAATAGGTCCGTTCCAGGGAATATCGGAAATTGAAAGGGCAATAGATGCACCTATCATACCTGTGATTTCGGGTGAGCAATCGGGGTCAACCGACATAACTGTAAGTGAGAGACAAACGTCGTGTCTCAGATCCTTGGGGAAAAGGGGACGAACGGGACGGTCGATAACACGTGAAGTAAGTATCGCCTTTTCTGTGGGTCTGCCTTCTCTCTTAAGGAAGCTGCCGGGGATCTTACCTACGGAGTAGAGTCTTTCCTCAAAGTCAACCGACAGAGGAAGGAAGTCGATTCCGTCACGGGGCTTTGCACTTGCCGTAGCGGTTGCAAGGATAACGGTGTCGCCGTATCTTACAAGAGCCGAGCCGTTTGCAAGCTGTGCGATTTTACCTGTTTCAACAACGAGGGGTCTGCCTGCGATTTCGCAGCTGAATGTTCTGTAATTCTCAAACATTTTATTTTTCCTTTCTTTATTAAGACCGTCGGAACAGATTAGCATAAAATAAAGAGTCGAAAGCCTTTCGGCGCTTTATTTCGTGCTAATCGGAATTTGTACCGACGGTTATTTTTTCTCTTTAGGACAAGAAATCCCCACATATGCTGTCGGTACAGCATATGCGGAGAAAACCCATTCGGCTTACTTTCTCAAGCCAAGCTTTTCGATGATTTCACGGTAACGGTTGATATCCTTCTTCTGCAAATATGCAAGAAGGTTTCTTCTGTGACCTACCATCTTAAGAAGTCCGCGACGGCTGTGATGATCCTTGTCATTCTTTTTCAAATGCTCTGTAAGATTGTTGATTCTGCTTGTAAGAATAGCAATCTGTACTTCAGGAGATCCAGTGTCTTTCTCATTGGTGCGATAGCTCTCAATGATACTCTGCTTCAATTCTTTCTGCATTATGTTCACCTCCATAATTTTTCTCGCCGTAACTGAGCAACGGTCAGGTGAATACCACGGGCGTGCCGTGATAGAAACGCCGTAACAAAGTAACGGTCATACTTTTTCAGTACACCACAGTATAGCACAACTTTCAATAGATGTAAAGGGGTTTTTGTAAAAAATATTGTATCAATTCATAAAATGTTTACACTTTTTATTAGCACTCGACACAAGAGAGTGCCAAAAACCTCTTGACAAATCATTTTTTGGTGGTACAATAAATATATCACAAATCAAAGGAGATGTCAATAATGGACGAAATGAAAAAGGGCGGTATTACCGTCGAAACCGAACATATATTCCCCATCATCAAAAGATGGCTTTATTCCGACAAGGAAATCTTTTTAAGAGAGCTGGTGTCCAACGCCTGCGATGCGATAACCAAGATGAAGCGCCTTGTGTCTCTTGGTGAGGCTGAATCCGACGGCACCTACAGAATCGACGTGAAGGTAAACGAGGACGAAAAGACTCTTACCATTTCAGATAACGGTCTTGGTATGAGTGAGGAAGAAATCGACCGCTACATCAACCAGATTGCGCTGTCGGGTGCTTTGGAATTTATACAGAAGTACGAGGGCGAAAATGAGGATTCGGGTATCATAGGCCATTTCGGTCTGGGCTTTTACTCTGCATTTATGGTAGCCGACAGAGTTGAGATAGTTTCAAAATCCTTTACCGTCGCACCTGCTGTACGCTGGAGCTGTAACGAGCTTGGCGAATACGAAATGAGCAAGGCTGACAGAACCGAGAGGGGAACCGATATCATCCTTCACGTTACCGACGATGAAGCCGACTTCCTCAAAAAAGAGACGCTCAGCCGTATCCTTGACAAATACTGTGCTTTTATGCCCATCGAGATATATCTCAACGGCGAAGAAAAGCCCGTAAACGATACAACACCCTTGTGGCTCAAGAATCCTTCGGAATGTACAGCCCAGGAGTACAGCGAGTTCTACAAAAAGTTGTTTGCCGATTGGCAGGAGCCCTTGTTCTATATCCACATCAATGCAGACTATCCTCTTAACTTCAAGGGCATTCTCTATTTCCCCAAGCCTTCTCACGAGTTTTCAAATATGGAAGGACAGGTAAAGCTTTATTACAATCAGGTATTTGTTGCCGACAATATCAAGGAGGTAATTCCCGAGTATCTTATGACGCTCCGCGGCGTGCTTGACTGCCCTGAGCTTCCTCTTAACGTTTCGCGTTCATATCTGCAGAACAGCGGTTACGTTTCAAAGATTTCCGCTCACATCATCAAGAAGGTTGCAGACAAGATAAATTCACTGTTCAATACCGAGCGTGAAAAATATGAGGAAATATGGGACGACCTCAAGCCGTTTGTTGAGTACGGCTGTATGAGAGATAAGAAGTTCCTTGATAAAGTAAAGGGCTCCGTTATCTACAAGACCGTGGAGGACAAATACGTTACTCTTGGCGAATACACCGAAAAGAATACAAAAGAATCCGGCAAGGTATTCTACGCAACCGACAAGACACAGCAATCAAGATATATTGCACTTCTCAAGGAAGAAGAGATAGACGTGCTTCTCCTTGACTCCATCATCGACTCCCAGTTCATTACACATCTTGAGCAGGAAAACTCTGACGTTAAATTCGTAAGATGCGACTCCGACGTTGCCACAGCCCTTAAGAGCGAAAACGAAAGTGTGGAAAACGAGGTACTCAAAGAGCTGTTCAAGGAAGCCGTTGGCAAAGAAAAGACAGAAATTGAGTTTGCCGCTCTCAAAAACGAAAAGACTCCTGCCATGATAACCCTGTCAGAGCAGGAAAGACGCTTTGCCGATATGATGAAGCTCTATTCAAGAGGTGAGGCAATGCCGGGTATGGACAATATGGGAGAAAAGCTCATTGTAAACGTAAAGAATCCTCTCATTGAGAAGATATCCGCAATGCTTGGCGACCCCGATGCAAAGGAAAAGGCAACCCTTCTTGCAAGACAGGTTTATATGCTTGCTCTTGTTTCACAGCGTACACTTACAGCCCAGGAGCTTGAAGCCTTTGTAAATAACAACGTGGACATTCTCACAAAAATTTAAATTTGGGTATTGACAAAAAAAGACTTGGGTGATATAATTCACTCAACACAAAGGGGAGCTCACCAGAGTGGGCTGAGAGGGGACCTGTGCGGTCCTGACCCATGAACCTGATGCGGGTAATGCCGTCGTAGGAAACATACAGTTTTTTATGCTTGCAAAGTCGCAGAGGGTTTTCCCTTTGCGATTTTTATTTTAATCGGAGGAAAACTCTATGAAACGCACAACACTTCAAAAGATGGTCACAACGGCTGTTCTGTCAGCACTTGCTGTCATCCTCACCTATGTGGAGATACAGGTAGGTCCTGCAGGCGGCTCCATCAACATCGTAATGCTTCCCATCGTGCTTGTAGCCTATTGCTACGGTCTTGGATGGGGTGTGGGCTCGGGATTGGTGGTAGGCTTTGTAAAATGCCTCATAGGAGGAGGCATTGGCTGGGGATTGCCTTCAATACTTCTCGACTACGTTCTCGCCTATGCCGCAGTGGGTCTTGCAGGACTCTTTTCGGGCAAGGATTGGGGACTTGGACTTGGCGCAATCGTAGGCTCTGTGGGAAGATTTATTATCCACTTCATCAGCGGTGTTACCATTTACGCCATTGTTGCTCCTGAAGAAATTGCAGGTATCACCACCTCGAATGCATGGCTTTATTCACTGGTGTACAACGGACTTTATATGCTCCCCAGTGCTGCAATCGTCATCGTTCTTGCATTTGCCCTTAAGAAACCTTTGGACAGCTACTTAAAGAGAAAATAATTTCTTGACAAATACCGTTTTCAGTGCTACAATAATGTAAACGGTTTATATGCTGAGATTTTGAGTGCATTGATACCGCGGTTTTTCCGCGGTATTATTGTGCTCTTTTTTACCGTATAGGAAATTGCATTAAATCAACCTCGCCGTTTTGCGTTGTAGGGATATATTCAAAGGTTGCGATAGGCGAGCTTTGCCAGCGGTCGCTGACCGCTTTTTACCGTATAGGAAACTATTCAAAAATAACCTCTCCACTTTATTGAAAGGATACGCTATGAAAAAATATGATATTTCCATTATCGGTGCAGGAGTAGTAGGCGGTATGATAGCAAGAGAGCTGTCACGCTACAACGTGAGCACGGTAATTCTCGAAAAGGAAGCCGACGTTGCCATGGGTGCAACACGTGCAAACAGTGCGATAGTGCACGCAGGATTTGATGCCAAGGAAGGCTCACTTAAAGCAAAGCTCAACGTTGAAGGCTCTAAAATGATGGCTGAGGTTGCCCGTGAGCTTGGCGTTAAGTATCTCAACAACGGAGCATTTGTCGTTGCATTTACAGACGAGGAATCCGAAGCGGTCAAGGAGCTTCTTGTAAGAGGACAGAAAAACGGCGTTGAAGGTCTTGAGATCGTAGACGGTGATGAGCTTCGCCGCCGCGAGCCTGCAATCAGCAAGGACGCTATTTGTGCTCTTTGGGCCCCCACTTCTTCTATAATCTGCCCCTATGAGCTTGCTATTGCGGCAATAGGTAACGCTATGGACAACGGTGCCGAGCTTATGTGTGACACTGTTGTCAAGTCCCTTGAAAAGAAGGACGGCGAATGGATAATAAACGGTGAGGTCAAGGCTGATATAGTAATAAATGCGGCAGGCGTCTTCTCGGGCGATATTGCAAAGCTTGCAGGAGACAGCTCTATTGAAATAACACCCAGACGAGGCGAGTATCTTCTTTGCGACAGAGAATCGGGTGATTTCGTATCGGCAACCATATTCAGAACTCCCAGCTCAATGGGTAAGGGTATACTCATTTCACCAACGGTTGACCACAATCTTATCCTTGGTCCTACCGCTGAAAATATTCAGGACAAGGACGACAGACGTACTACCCGTGAAGGTCTTGCCAAGGTAGCAAAGGAAGCAACCTACGAGACGGTAAACCTTCCCATAAGAAAGGTCATTACCTCGTTTACCGGACTTCGTGCCGTTGGAAACACGGGTGACTTTATTATCAACGAGCCTGTTGAAGGCTTTATCAACGCGGCAGGAATTGAATCTCCCGGTCTTTCATCTGCCCCTGCTATCGGTAAATATATTGCCGAAATGGTAAAGAAGATAAGACCTCTTGAAGAGAAAAAAGACTTTGACCCCATTCGACCTGCTACACACGCATTCCATGAAATGTCCCTCGAGGAAAAGAACGAGGTTATAAAGAACGACCCACGCTACGGACAGATAGTGTGCCGTTGCGAAAAGATCACCGAAGGCGAAATAGTTGCGGCTATCAACCAAAATCCCAAGGCAAAGACCGTGGATGCCGTAAAACGCCGTACAAGAGCTACAATGGGACGTTGTCAGGGCGGCTTCTGTATGCCCATTATTGCAGGTATAATTTCACGAGAATTAGGCATAGACATTGAGGAAGTAACAAAGTCGGGCAAGGGTTCCGAGCTTGTTGTTTCCAAAACCAAGTAAGGAGGTGCGGAAAATGAAAACAGTTGATCTTGTTATTGTCGGCGGCGGTCCTGCAGGACTTGCGGCGGCACTGAGTGCATACAAATGCGGTGTGCGTGACATCATCATTTTCGAGCGTGACGTGAGACTGGGCGGTATTCTCAACCAGTGCATTCACAACGGCTTCGGTCTGCACCGCTTCGGCGAAGAGCTTACAGGTCCTGAATATGCACAAAGATTTATTGACGAGGTAGTCAGACTCGGTATAGATTACAGACTCAACACAATTGTAGATGCCATAACTCCCGAAAAGGTGGTAAGAGTTATGAGCAGTGAGCACGGCATTGAGGAATATCAGGCTAAGGCTGTTATTCTTGCAATGGGCTGCCGTGAGCGTCCCAGAGGAGCGCTCAATATTGCAGGTACAAGACCTGCAGGTATTTATACCGCGGGCACAGCACAGAAATTCGTTAACCTCATGGGATATATGCCCGGCAGAAAGGTGGTTATTCTCGGCTCAGGCGATATAGGTCTCATTATGGCGCGCCGTATGACCTTGGAGGGCGCTGAAGTAAAGGCAGTATGCGAGCTTATGTCGTATTCGGGCGGTCTGACACGTAACATCGTACAGTGTCTTGACGATTTCGGCATTCCCCTTAAGCTTTCAACAACGGTTGTTGAGGTACACGGCAAGGACAGACTTACTGGCGTTACAATAGCACCTGTTGACAAAAA
>JAZSDT010000109.1:0-3087 GCA_045531285.1 Eubacteriales bacterium | reverse complement strand
GTTACACGTAGCATCGGGGTTACGAAGCTCGAAACGGCGCTTGTCGGGGCTCTTCGCATATGCAGGAATACGGATAACCGCACTTCTGTTACTTGTAGCATAACCAACCGTTACAGGAGCTTCAAAGCCGGGAACAAGGCGTCTGAAGGAGTTTGTGCTGGGATTAGTTATAGCACAGAGCGAAGCAGTGTGCTTGAGAAGTCCGCCCATAAAGTAGTGTGCTGTTTCACTGTGGTGAGCATATCCGTTGTGATCTGAGAATACAGGCTTTCCCTCCTTCATAAGAAGCATATGAACGTGCATTCCGCTTCCTGCTTCGCCGTAAATGGGCTTAGGCATGAAGGTTGCTGACTTTCCGTATTTCAATGCTGTGTTGTGGATGATATATTTTATCATCATGGTTGCGTCAGCCATATGCACTACTTCGCCAAGCTGAGGCTCGATTTCAAACTGACCTGATGCCGCAACCTCGGGATGATGATAGTTTATGTCGATTCCTGCTTCCTTCATAAGCATACACATTTCACTGCGGCATTCATATGAGATATCAAAGGGCTTTGCAATGTGGTAGTTCTTCTGCTTAGGAACAACGACACCCTTGCCTTCAACAGCACTGTTCCAATATGACTGCTTTGCATCAACTGATGCACCGATGTAACTTCCGTCTACACCCCATGTAACGTCGTCAAAGAGATAAAACTCAAATTCGGGAAGTATATACATTGTGTCGGCAACGCCGCTGTCCTGCATCGCCTTGACAGCAGCCTTGATTATGTTTCTGGGGTACTGTGCAAGGGGGCGGTTTTCGGGACTGTCAATAATCATAGCGTTACCGGTCATTGAAAGGGTAGGAATCTCGCAGAAGGGATCGATAACAGCCGTGTCGGGATCGGGGATAAATACCATGTCGCTCTTTTCAACCACAGCATAACCGTAGTTTGATGCATCGAATCCGATACCGCTCTTCATTGTGTCTTCAGAAAAATTTTCGGCAGGGATGGTAACGTGTCTGTACTGACCGTTAATGTCAACCATTTTGAAGTCAACCATCTTGATGCCGTTTTCTTTGATAAGATTTAAAATATCATTTACACTCTTTGCCATACAATTACTCCTTTTTGTTGTATAATGTCCAAACTTTGTATCATTATACCAAATTTTTCATTTCAGGTCAATACTTCTTTTAAGAAAATACAGTTGAATTATGTGTAAAAATATGTTATAATACGCAAAATATATACTTTAGGCGGAATTATGGTTAAACATACAATACAGTCAGTTTCTCTCGAACAGCTTCCTCAATGCCTTGAGACCATACACAAGGCATTTAGTATAAACTGTGAAAAATACGGTTTCACCGAGGAAAACTATCCTTCTTGTGCAGCATTCATCGGACTTGAAGATCTTATTAAGGCAAAAGAAAACGGAACGCACTTTTATGCTGTATTTATTGACGGCAGAGTTGCAGGCTGCGTACAGTTAAAAAGAATAGATGCAGTTACCTATTCGTTTACGCGCTTTGCTGTTTTGCCCGAATATCAGCACTTGGGTTTGGGCAGAGAGCTTGTGGCTCATTGCAAAGCAAAAGCAACGGAGTATGGTGCTAAAAAAATGACTCTTCTTATGGTTTATGAAAACGAGAGCCTCAGACGTTTTTACGAGTCTTGCGGTTTTACTCTCGTTGAAACCAAGCGTGACTCTCAACATCCTTTTTTGTGCGGAATATACGAAATGATATTATAGTACGTAAGCGGCGGATTATCCGCCGCTTTTTGTATTATTTATAACTATGATTTTTTATCGAATTCAGCAGACGATTCCTTAAGCAGCTGACGTATTTTCAGATGCTGCGGACAGGTCTCTTCGCAAAGACCGCATTCAATACAGTCGTCCGCCTTACCTTTACCCTTTGTGACCGTACTGTAATAGTAGGCAGAGCTCCAGGAGTCGTGTATCCTTTTGCTGTTTAAACAAGCAAAAATTGCCGGAATGGGAATTCTTTGCGGACACTGCTCCATACAGTATCTGCAGTCCGTACACTGTACAGCTTTTTTTGAAAGAATAATATCGGTAACTTTTTTTACAGCTTCTGACTCTGTGTCGTTTAACGGCACAAAGTTCTTCATATATTCAATATTATCGCGCACCATTTCCATTGTGCCCATACCCGAGAGAACGGACACAACACCTTCAAAGCCTGCGGCAAACCTGATGGCATAGCTTGCAGGTGATGCACTGCCAAGCCTACTGTATACCAGTTTTGCTTCATTTGGGAGATTTGCTAAAGTACCGCCCTTCACAGGCTCCATAATCAAGACCGGCTTTTGATACTTTCTGCAAACCTCGTATACTTTTCTTGACTGTACCGAAGCGTCATCAAAATCGAGATAATTGAACTGTATTTGCACAACTTCAATTTCGGGGTACTCTGTTAGGATTTCTTCCAATACCTCCGCAGTATCGTGAAAGGATATACCGAAGTGCTTGATTTTGCCGGCTTTTTTCAGACGGAGGGCTGTTTCATACGCCTTGCATTTTTTGTATTTCTCAAAGAGAGCTACAGTTTGCGCATGCATAAGATAAATATCAAAATATTCCACACCGCAAGCTTCAAGCTGACTTTCAAAGAAAGGAACGATATCCTCTTGCTTTTCAAAGAAATTATGGGATAGCTTGTTTGTAAGTATATAGCTTGTTCTTGGGTAACGCTTAACCAGACATTCCCGAATTGCCGTTTCACTTTTTCCGTTTATGTATCCGTGTGCAGTATCAAAATAGTTAAAGCCCGAATCCATAAATGCGTCAATCATATTTTTGAAGTTTTCAAGGTCGACCTCGTCGCCGTTCATTGCCATTCTCATACAACCAAAGCCAAGCTTCTTTGAAATACCGAACGTTTCGTTGCTTTTTACGTCTGATGTATTCACGTTAACACCTTCTTTTTACTATCAAAATTTAATATTCACGGTAATATTTTAACTCATTTTTATGTTTTTGTAAAGATATTCACAAAAAAACTTGCTTTTTTAATAATTGTATGCTACAATTATTACAATAAACGACCGATATCGGTCGATAAAAGAAAGG